>PWFB01000110.1 GCA_003553695.1 Desulfonatronospira sp. | reverse complement strand
TTCCAGGACAGGACCAGGGCAGTGGCCATAACCTGGGCAGCCAGGTAGTGAATATTCAGCCCGAGATTGAACACCGCCATGGCAGTGCTGTTTATCAGCATGCCCACAAAGGCCACGGTGACAAAACGCCAGAAGGCTTCCCTGTGAGCCCGCCTGCTGAAAAAAGTATACCTGCGGTTGAGCAGGTAGTTGATGACCATGCCCGCCATGAAGCCGGCAGTGGTGCTGATGACCGGGTTTATGCCCATGCCGCTGACCATTGATATAAGGACTGCGTAATGGGCAGCAGTGCCCACCCCACCCACCAGGGTAAAACACAGGAACTGACGCTTCAGCAATTGGATGCAGACTCCAGGCAGATTTAAGGCATTCTGTAAAGGTACTCCCGTGATGTAAGACAGGGGATGATGACTGTTAAGCTGGGCCCGGACCAAGCAGAGCCTTAGAAACACAAGGACCGGGCTCTGATTTTCCGCGGGAAGCCGGTGAATGTATGAAAAAAAATGCCGGAAGAGTCTTTCTGGAGAGGTTTATTCGTCTTCTCTGATGAGGCAGTGGTCCCTGAACCAGGTCAGGGCCATATTTGCGGACACAACCTCTTCCCTGGCTCTGTCCACTTCAGCCTGCATCTGCTGCAGATTCTTCTGTACCCGGATATCCATTTCGTCCTGCAGACCTGTCAATTCACCGCTGCGCTGCCTGAGCAGCTCCTCCAGTTTTGAATTCTGCTCCCGGATGACACCGTAAAGCTCGTAGCTTTCCAGGGCATTGGCGCTGCTGGTGAGCAAGATTGACAGCAGAGAAAGAAGCACTTCAGGGATTTCTGCTTCTCCGGACTTGATCATGCCTAAAAACATACCCCTCACCCTGGAGGAGGTAGCCATGACATGGACCAGGAGCTGGTATTCCTTGTCGCTGGAAGCAAGCATGATGGGACGCTTGTCATTGATGGACATGGCAATTATGCCGTCATCGATGAGCATCTCGAATTCCTTGAGGACCTGCTCCTGCATTTCTTCTGTATCACAAAGGGCCAGGCTGAAATCGGAGTCTTCCCCCTGCATCAGAAACATGGACTGAACGTCGAATTGGATGAGTTTAAAGGCCCTGGCTCTGGTTTCGGATAAAATTACATCAGGCTCCTGCATCTTGTTGATGCTTTCCTGGAAATCCCCAAAGGAGATGGCCAGTTCCAGAGCGTCCAGATAAATTCTATTGGCCTGCTCCAGATATTCAACGCGCTGCTCAAGCTTCTGGATCTCCTGTTCCAGGGCTGTGGGGACCTTTGGGGCAGGCTGCCTGTGCTGTGGTTCAGATTTGGACTCAATTGCTTCAGGGATCTTCTTTCTCCGGGAAGCCACCAGCCTGGACCTGCGAATGGACTGGGACTCTCTGCGGTTGCGGAAAGAAGACTTTTTCCTTTCTGAAGGTTTGGACGAGGCCCCCGAATCTTTTTCAGAGACACCATCACCCACCCGGTGATCATCATAATCCGGCAGTACAGGAGCCTCTGATGTTTTGCTGAACTTGAGCAAACGGGTCATAAAGCCTCATTCATTAATGGTAATGGGATGAGATGTTCAATATAAATCTGGCTTTTGTCTGGAAATGTTCTTTTGCCCCCAGGGCAGTTTCGGCCCTGACATGATTTTTTTCTTCATCTTGCCAATTAAGCTTTGATTGTCAAGTTAGGAAAAGATATGCTTATAATCTACAGGAATGTCAATTGTTTT
This sequence comes from Desulfonatronospira sp., assembly GCA_003553695.1. Taxonomy (GTDB): domain Bacteria; phylum Desulfobacterota; class Desulfovibrionia; order Desulfovibrionales; family Desulfonatronovibrionaceae; genus Desulfonatronospira. Next base: position 8,405 of record PWFB01000110.1, on the reverse strand, counting down.
CTGGATAAGTTTTCTGACCCGGCAACTATTGAGCACCTTACGCCAGAGGTGTAACAGACAGGGCTTAAAAAGTAAGTTGCTAACTCTTTGACTTAAGTAAAAAACGGTCTATCTGCTGCACACAGGAAGCAAAATTCGCCGGATCAAGACCTGAAACCTCCCAGGCAGTCGAATCCAAAGGGGGCACATATTCAAAATCCTCAATGCCCAGCAAACAAAAGTGCGCAATGATATCAGCAATGTGCAGCACTGCAGTTTCCGGCTGATGCATGGAAAGCCCGGGGGAATGATGATATTTGACTGTATGCTCCAGGATAAGAGAAAGCTTCCATCTGGAAAGAAGCAGGCCTCCAATAAAGGCATGGTCTACTCCCAGAACCTCATGCTCTGCCAGATAAGACAGTTTTTTCCCCTGGACAGATTTCTTTCGGGCATGGGACATATGCTGTGGAAAATTCTGCATGAGAATGACTTTGCCGATATCATGCAGGATCCCGGCAAGAAAAAGCCTCTCCATATTCATGGCTCCCCTGAATGAGCCCATGATTCTTGCGGCAATGGCGCAGGCCATACTGTGTTTCCAGAACTTATTCATATTCATGCCGGGGGGTTTTAAACTCTTAAACATTGACTTGATATGCAAGCTAAGAGCAATCATGGTCACCTGCCTGGTTCCCAGAAGGGTCAGGGCCTGAAAGATACTCTCAATCCTGAAGGTAAACCCATAGAAAGAATTGTTGACAACATTCAACAAACGTCTGGAAAATCCTGATTCAAGGCTGATGATATCGGCCAGTTTTGCTGCAGAACATTTAGGGTCAACCAGGGCTTCCTGCAGCTTGAGACTGAGTTCAGGCAGGTACGGAAATTCCAGGCTGTTAAAATCCAGGCTGTCTGGATCACTGGTTACTGGCTGGGGCTGTTGCTTTCCAAAAAGTACCTCTCCATGCATACGGGTCTGGGTACTGTGGGTTGAAACAAACCGTAAATCGGGATTACGGGCCATCTCCCGGGCCAGCCTCATTTTAGCCAGTCTGAAGAGCTCCTGCATTGCCGGATGCTCTAAATCGACATGCACCAGATAAGGCTGCATTTTTTTTGCGGCCAGGTCCAGAAGTTCAGGGTCCTGGTAAACCTCTTTATCCTGTCCAGTATCGTTTCCTGTCTGCTGACTGTTTTGGGAACCCGGTGGCTCCCTGACCAGAACCTCCCTGACACCCCAGGTTTTCAAAGCCCGGATATGTTTACCGGACAGAGGAATCCCACTGTTGACCAGCAACCGTCCGTTTCCGGCCAGCAGATCTGACGCAGGAATCATGCCTGGTTCCAGGTTATGCACATTGATTTTACGATTCATCCCCTCAACCTCCTGCAGCATTTTTCAGACGGCAGAACTGCTGAAATGCAGGCACGGATCAACCGGGAAGCTTGGAAGCTTTGGGATCAAGCCAGGTCTTTTCTATGCCGGCCGGGTCAAGGGCCTTGGAAAACAAATAACCCTGACCATAATGGCAGTTAAAGGACTTGACATGATCCAGCTGCATCTTGGTTTCAATGCCCTCTGCCACCAGCTTAAGCTTCAGGCCGTGGGCCATTTCCACTATGGCCTGGATAATGCGCTGGTTGTTCTTTTTGGGGCTGGTAATATTGATGAATGAGCGGTCGATCTTCAGTTCATCCAGAGGAAACTGCTGCAGGTGGGCCAGGGAAGAATAACCTGTTCCGAAATCATCTATACTCAGCCAGACACCCATATACTTGAGTCTTTTCAATATCCGCAGGTTATTATCCTTCTGAGCCATGGCCATGCTCTCGGTTATCTCCAGAATAAGACACCCCGGATCCAGGTTCTCCTCCTGCAGTGCCTGGTAAAGCTTACGTTCAAGACCTGGTTTCTGCAATTGCCTGCCGGAAACATTGATATTCAATACAAATGAATCATTTATTTCTTTCCAGGCCTTGATCTGTCTACAGGATTCCTGCAGCACCCAGTCCCCGATAGGCTCTATCAGGCCTGTCTCTTCCGCCAGGGGGATAAACAGACCCGGGGAAACCATTCCCCGCTGCGGATGCTTCCAGCGGATCAGGGCCTCAAAGCCTTTGAGCCCGCCTCCATCAAGCCTGACTATGGGCTGATAATTCAAAACCAGTTCACCATGATCAATGGCCCGGCGCAGATCTTTTTCCATAAGGGCTCGCCGGCTCTTTTCCTGGTACATCTCGCTGACAAAAGTCACGCAGCGGTTTTTGCCCTGCTGCTTGGCCTGCTGCATGGCCATCTCAGCATCCCTGAGCATATCTTCCGGCCGGGTATAGTTCAGATTATAGAACAGGATTCCTAAACTGATGGTGATGCACAGTTCGATGCCATCAATAAGATATGGCTCAGCCATTTTGACCCTTATATGCTCTGCCAGATCCTTTATCTCACCAGGCTGGCGGTCTTCAGCCATTACGCTGAACTCATCGGAACTCAAACGGGCCAGAGTATCCCCGGAGCGCAACAGGCCCTGAACCCTGCAGGAAACTTCCAGCAAAAGTCGGTCCCCCATCATATGTCCAAAACTGTCATTGATCTCTCCCAGCCCGTCCAGATCAAAAACAAGCAAACCGAAATAAAAGCCCTGGTCCTGCTCTGCCTTCTTAAGTCCTTTTTCCAGCTTTTCCAGGAGGAAGGAGTGGTTGGGAAGATTGGTGCGTTGATCGTACAGGGCCTTGTGCAGCAGACGTTCCTCGCTTTTTTTCCTCTCGGTGATATCGATGATGCTGCCCTCGAAATAAACCATCCGACCCTGTTCATCATGCACTGCGCGGGCATTCTCGGAGATCCAGACCAGACTTCCATCCCTGCGCTGGATCTGGGTTTCCATCTGCTGCATCTGACCTTTTTCCAGCAGAGTACTTTGGCGTCTTTTTCTTATGTTGGGTATATAATATATCTGAGAAAAGTCCTTCCCCTGCATGTCTTTTTCAAAATCCTCCGGGGAATCGTAGCCCAGGATTGAGGCAAAGGCCTGATTGACGCAGACCACCTTATCATCCATCCCCACCAGGTACATACCCTCAACTGCGTGATTGAAAATTGCCCTGTATTTTGCCTCCGAGTCCTGCAGATTCATGCGGGATTCGTATTCCTGGGTGATGTCCATCATGGTCCCCAGGTACCGGATACTCCCATCTTCGTCATAAGCAGTGGTTTTAGCGCTGAGCTTGAACCACCTCCAGCTGCCGGAATCCGCCTGCACCCTGAAGTGATGACTCAAGTAAACATCCTCTCCGGAGGCGTGCTGGACGATCTGCTGCTTCAGATCCTCCCAGTCTTCAGGATGAACAAGACGCTCAAATCCGGCAATATGACTGTCCTTTTCAAATCCATGGCCATGGTCCTCTTCAGAGGACTGAAAATCCACCGTCATCCTGCAGGTGGCCGGATCAATCTCGCAAACCATCTGGCGCGAGCCTTCCAGGGCGTTTCTTAGGCGGCTGCGCTCTTTATGGATTGTCTGTTCGTGTTTTCTGCGCTGAGTACAGTCTTCCAGTTTGATATAGACTTTTTCCACCAGACCAGATGAGCTTCTCACCGGCATTAAAGTAATCCCAAGGCATACTTCTCTGGTCTCAGAACTCTCAGTATCCCCGGGCAAATCGCGCCAGATCTCCGGAAGGACCACTGTTTCGCCCAGGCGGACCCTGGAAAAGGCATCCTTGAGCCCCCACTTCCTGGTGCGGTAATCGGTAAGGATGCAGAACTGCTCTTCATGGGAGAGATTAAACATATCCCTGAATTTTTTATTGGTCAGCAGGGATGTGCCGGAGGAGTCGGTGACAGACACTGGGTTGGGTTCAGAATTGATGATCAGGGCCAGTTCCTCATTAGAACTTTCCTTTGTCCATGCCTGCTTCCTCCGAAAGGGAGAAAAAAGACTTGCGAAGCCACCGAATGAAGGAACCATAAACAATCCTGCCCTGCCATATCTTCTTCCTGCACCTCTTGGCCTGAAAAAAACGTAAGGTGCAGGCACGGCCCTTTGACTCAGACGGTCAAGGTGCTTTTATTTCACAAAGAGGTTGTCCCAGGCCATATCAATCTTTTCTGTGGTCAACTCAGGACGATGGCCATGGTAAAAGGCGTCATCCAGAATATGGTCCACTATGTCCCGGGGCTGACATGAAGAAAGTCGCACATCCATACGGGTATAGTAATGGTCCATGAGGTATTCGAATATTTCTTCATTGAATTCCAAGTTGTTGGACTTACATATTTTAATAAAAATTTCGCGATACTCCTCTGGTGTAGGGTAATCTATCTTGATTTTGTAGCGCATTCTGCGCAGAAAGGCCATATCCACCAGTTCCTTGGGGTCCAGGTTGGTGGCAAAGATCACCAGCTGGTCAAAGGGGATCTCGAACTTTCTTCCAGTATGCAGGGTAAGCATGTCTTTACGCTTGGCCAGAGGGACGATCCATCTGTTGAGGAGAGTGTCCACATTCATTTCCTGACGCCCCAGATCATCCACAATGAACAGGCCGTTGTTGGCTTTCAGCTGCAGCGGGGCTTCATAGTATTTGGATATGGGATTGAAATCCAGGTCCAGGGTCCGCATTGTCAGATCACCTCCGGCCATGATGGTGGGTCTCTTGACACAAACCCATCTCTGATCATACTCAGAGGCATCAGCACCTTTCTCAACCGGGGCATGTACTGACCTGTCAAAAACAGTAATAATCTCACCGCCAACCAACAGCGCACTGGGAACGTAGACTTCACCGGGCAAAGCCCTTCCCACAGCCTCAGCTATAGTTGTTTTGCCGTTCCCCGGCGGGCCGTACAGAAAAATAGCCCGGCCGGAACATGCAGCAGGCCCCATGGTTTTAAGGATATAATCGCTGACCACAAGATGTGAAAAGGCCTTATGGAATTGCTCCGGAGTGATGACGATATTCATCACGCTCTGGATTTCTGCCTGTTTGCGATAATCTTCTAAAGTCACGGGTGCTGGTCCGGTATACCGGCAGATGTTCAAAAGTTCAGCTGCCCTGTTGCGGCCGGCATCAGTCATGGAGAACTTGTAGGATGTCTTGTACAGTTGATCCGCACCGGTTACCTGGATAAATTTTTCCCTTCGCAGGACCTCCATGGCCTGATCCACAATTGAAACCGGCAGTTTGACTCTTTTAGCCACCATGGGAATAGTGAACTCGCCCATGAATACAACGTGCTTGTTTATAAGGTCCACGATAAAGGAAAGATCCAGGCCGGTGTCTTCCAGGGAGTGCGGAACAGGAGGAACTCTCTTGAAAAATTTATCCAGGTCTTTTTCTTCAATAAAACCAAGGGTTACAAGATTGTACCCCAGGCGGCCTCCGGACAGTTGTTGTCTGTCCAGGGCCATTTGAAGCTGTTCCTTGGATACCAGCTTGTTCTCCACCAGACGTGCACCCAAAAGATCCTGACGATCCATAGATCTGCTCTCCTTGAATTTTTTTGAAATGTTCGGTTCCTTAAAAGGAAACTTTACGGTAAAGGCTCCAACTGTGCTCCAAAAATCCTGGTAACTGTTCAGCCAAGGTCCGGGGAGGTTGCAAACAGATGGTGAATTACAGATTTTGCAGACAAGACCATAAAAAGCGCTGTCACGTCAAGGCGTAACAGCTGGTTTCTATGCGGAAATTCTTTATTTCCGGATGCTGAACCTGCTGGTTTTCTTTCCGGAAACGAGGAGTTTTTTCTTTTGGCAAGGAAATCAAGCAATTATGAGGAGGCGTATCTTAATGCGGTGACGAATAATTGTGCAGATTGACGCCGCCAAAAGGGAAAAGAACCGTTTCCGGATGAAAACTTGTTAATTCAATTTGCGGGCTAAGTAACCATTTTTTCAAGCAAATTACAAGAAAAAAAGCTGCACCTGTGCATTAGGGTCAAGGCCCCTGGACCAGCCTGACAGGAAAACAGATACTGCACATTCCTCTCAGGGCTGTTCATGGTCCAGCGTCAGGCTGGACATTCTGACCCTGGATTATTCCTGGTTTTCTGCGGAGCAGGTGCTATTGTGATCTGGTCCTGGCAGTATGTACCATGAGCTTGACATCCACAGGCTTGCTGATCTCGCCGGAATAAATGGTGTTGTCGTCATCGCGGTCAAGACGGACTCGCCCGAACAAAACAGCTGGCATGAGGTCGCCGGGTCCGGTTCATCACTGCCTGTCCCCGGTTAATGATTTCGCCAGCTTTTTACCCAGCACAAATGCTTCTTGCAGGGATTGGGCATCCTCTTTCACTTTTCCCCTGTGGAAAATTTTGAAAACCGCCTGCTCCCCCATTACCTGATACCCCAGCGCTTCAAGGGGGATTCGCATTGCTTCCAGGGTAAATCCCATGTCCTTCTTGTATTTCTGTTCGCAAACCGCCACCAGAGCGGCTTTCCGCCCCTGACCGGCCAGCCGGCTTGACCAGGCCCTGGGAATCGTGTTTTCAAAATCGTAAAAGCAGTAAAGCCGGTCGATAAATGCCTTCATCCATGAAGTTATATTATAGTTGTGGGTGGGAGAAACAAGGACAAGGCCTTTTGAGGCAATGATCCGGCTGTAGATTAATGAGATTCCGTCATTCAACCCGGTGCAGATTTTATCCTTCCTGCACTTTTCGCAGCCGATGCAACCCTGAAACATAATATCTCTCAATTGAACGGAACCATTTTGAATCCTTTCATGGCTCACGCCTTTCAGCACATGCTTCAGCAGCACATCGGAATTCCCGTTTTTTCTTGGACTGCCTGCCACGCCCAGAACATTATTTTCCGGGAGCAGGTCGCCGGTATTTGCCTTGATTATGGAGCCGGTCAGGTCCATGGCTTGTATCCTTGTTAATCGGGCAATCAGCATTTCATCTTTGGCAGCGGAACGAGTGGTGCCTACCGCTATCCAGATGCATGAGATTGTCCCGCTATTGCACCCCTGGTAACTACATTATAGACCTGCGCGATGATAGACAAGTTTTTTGTGTATGGATTTAAAAAAACACTGATGAAGCATGCACGGCAGCTGATCCTGCAAAAGGAATGCTCCAGACTGTGGTTTGACTGATTCGCCCCGCTGTTCACACGTCTCAAGCAGGCGTAAGGCCGGGATGAGGCGTATGGACAAAAAAATCAGCCACTTGACTTACGAGCTCTTCTGATGGGTCAGATTATCTAAGGAACCCTGCTGCGGAGTCATCCACTCTGGAAGAAGGGTATTGGCAGCATGAGCATAAAGAATTTTCTGAGCGATATCCACTTATTCACCCCCACCTCAGCACCCGGAGTGATTTATTGCAGAAGAATCCTCTCAACTCAAAAATGCCACCGCCCGGACCGGGGAGCCGTCAGTCCCGGAAAAATGCAGCGGAAAACAGGCCATGGAAAATCCTGCCCGGGGCAACAGGTCGAGATTGGCCAGGTTTTCAATTATAATCATGTCCTTTCCCAGAAGTATCCCGTGAACCAGGAAGGACGTGTCTGCGGGGCCGTCCGCTGAGTCTGAATGGGATTTTGAGCAGACCTGTAGACCGGATTTACAGAATTTTCAAGGTATAAGAGCAGGTTTGGATCATAATTCAGGCAGAAAATAAAGAAATGTCTTCAACACTCTTTTTCCCGGGTTATCAACGCGTTTCCAGGGAAGATATCATCTATGTACCTGTTCTAGTTGACCGGGATAAGAAAAAAATTCACTTCAACATGAACATTTCCAACTTACACCAAGAGGTATTCACTGGGATGAGCTGGACGAAGATATTTCCATCCAGGGACTTTTGCTTGGGCATGGCGATCTGACCCATCAACATGATAAGGTAGCCTGAAGGGCCGCCATAACCCCGGACGGCAATTACAGGGTTATTCTTCATTGAGCGGGCTGATCCCTCGACTGTGCCAGGGACGCCGCGCCACGAAGAACTCATAGGCGTAAAAATCGCAATAGCGGCGGTGCATCACGGGTTCCCGGGCGAGCTGGTCCAGTATGGCCGAGGCTTCATCATCGCCTGCATACTTGCCGCGTAACTGAGCAATACGCTCCTCCATGGGCGTGTAAAAATCTTCCCACCAAGCTTCATCGGGCAGCGTGAAGTGCCCCACCAGCTCCAATCCGCAGTCCCGTATCGCTGCCACATCATCGTCCACCCATCCCATGGCCGGATAATCCTGGTCGAAGCTGGCCTTTACCTGGGCAGGCGCATTCTCCTTGCGCCAGACCGCATCGGTAAAGGCCAGGTAACCGCCGGGGCGCAAAAGTCCATGACAGAGGTGAAGGGCTTTTTTCAGCCCCAAGTTGTATAGCGCGCCCTCGGACCAGATGAGGTCAAAACTTCCAGGCTCTTGCTCCGGGCGGGCCATGTCCTTGACCATCGCCTTGACGCGCTGTGAAAG
>PWFB01000159.1 GCA_003553695.1 Desulfonatronospira sp. | reverse complement strand
CGTGTGTAAATACGCTTAAAAGTAAGTGCGGGGCGGTCTGTTTTCTGTGGCACTTTCCCGGGGTCGCCCCCGCTGGGTGTTACCCAGCGTCCTGCCCTGTGGAGCCCGGACTTTCCTCCCCGCACTTACTTTTATCAACGGATTCTTGGTCTCCTGGTCAGCTTAATGATATATACATACATATCGGCCTGGAGACTTAGAATCCGTAAATAAAAGTAAGTGCGGGGCGATGGCCTGTCCAACTCCCATGTAAATTATAATTCCGCTGGCTAATTAACGCAAGCAGAGCAGTTCCAGAAACTTATTTATTTCGAATTACCTGAATAATGCTCCTCCCAGTATATAAGCCTCTGACAGTTTGGGCAGCTGAGGATCTGTTCTCCTTTCTGGATTTCCACAAATGACTGCGGGGGAATGCTGATGAAACAGCCCGTACACACGCTTTGCCTGACAGAGACAATCACAGGGTTGTGCAGTCTGTCTTTAATGAAGTTGTAGCGGGAAAGAATTGGTACCGGGACATCGGCACAGGCCTTTTCCCGGTCTTTTTCCAGTTCCTGGATACGTTCATGGATTTGCTGGAGTTCGCTGTCGAGGGTGGCCTGAGTGGTAGCCAGTTCATCCTGCAGCGATACGAACTCATTGTTGAGTTCTTCTTTTTTGGTCTGTTGGGTCTGCAGGTCTTCCAGGAGATTGCTCAACTCCTCTTCCCGGAACCGGTTAAGTTTTTCCAGGTTGTCCATTTCCCGCATCATGGCGTGATATTCTTTGGTATTGCTTACCATCATCAGCTTGTTCTTGCTTTTTTTTATCTTGTCCGAGTCCTGTTCAATATCACTTTGAAGCTTTTTTTTCTGCTCGGTCAGAAGTTTGACCCTTTCTTCAATGTGAGCTTTTTGTTCTTCCATGTTATTCAGCTCATTCTGCAGGTTTTCCAGGTGTCTGGGAGCTTCTTCCATTCTGTTTTTCAACTGGATTAGCTCAGTGTCGATTTCCTGCAGACTGACCAGTTTTTTTATCTGCTCTATGTATCTGCTCAATGTGATCCTCCCTTAAATTGATTTTAAGGCATTAACACCCGATATATGCATGGGTGTTGTTCCTTCTATGTAATGAAAGTCAACACCCGGTACTGTACGGCTAAGTATCTGATACCAGGTGTACATCATTTTTTCCTCCAGTATGAAATGCCCCACATCCAGGGCAAAACCCGAGTTGTGGATGTCCAGGGCCTGATGATACTTGATGTCTCCAGTAAGAAACACATCAGCGCCCATGTCAAAGGCCCGGGGAGCCAGATCCCCGCCTGAACCCGGACAATAAGCCACATTCTGTACATATTCAGGTCTTTGACCTATACAGACAAAGTTTTTTATGCCCAGTATCTCCTGCAGCATGTCCACAAAACTGGAAAAAGATATTTTTTCCCCCCATGAACCCAGAAGGCCCAGCCCGAAGACCATATCGTCACCAGCAAAGTATCTGCGCTGACAATGAACAGGTCCGGAATCCGATTCCAGATCCTCAAGAAACCGGTCTGCAAGTTCACTGCGAAGCAGGACCTGAGATATGTATCCTTTTTCTTCTTCCATTTGCTCTACCTGCCTCAGCAGCTTTGTTTCTTTCCTGGAAAGTTCAACAGGAGGATTGAAGCGAAGTCGCTCCAGGCGCACTCTTCCAGTAGGCATGATGATGCGGGGGTTTTCCAGCCCCATTTCACGTAAAAGCCACGAGACAGGGCCGCAAGAGTTGACATCAAGTGATGTGTGCGCGCTGTAAAGGGCTGTGTCGGCCTGGAAAAGAAGCCTCAGGGTATTATGGAAGGAGTCGGTTTTGTCCGGCAGGCGGGGGGGTATACTAAGGGGATGGTGACATAAAATAAAATCACATTTTTTTTCCAGAGCTGGTTTGATGTTTTCCGGCAGGGGGTCAAGGCACATTCCTACGGTCCGGATATGAGACCTGGTGGTGGCCACCTGGATTCCGGATCTGTCCCATTCCAGGGCCTGGCCTGGTGGGGCGTCTTTTTCTATAGTGCTGACAAAATCATCTAGCTGCATTTTTGATAGACCTTTAGATTATACCATAAGCATTTCCTGGGGATCTCTGGAGCATAAAAAAAGGTGCATTCCTGTTTTTGTCCGCAGGAAGCCCCTCTTGGATTGCGCTTTCAGCCCTTGTATCAGGCAAAACTCGAAGCTTGCGTTTGCTGCTGTGCAATGTTGCTCCAATATTTCAGAATTCAGAAAGCGGGCTTTAGAAAAAAATCAGTGTCAGATCTAATTGTTCTGTGCTCTGTCTGTAATGCCTGCTGTCCTGGTTTTTAAAATGGTGGGCCAACCAGGATTTGAACCTGGGACCTTCCGGTTATGAGCCGGTGGCTCTGCCAACTGAGCTATTGGCCCGTAATGAATGATAAGAGATTTATATATTAATTATTTTTTCAGAAGTCAACAATGTGCTCAGCAAGAAAAAAACCCGGCCGGGGCCGGGTTTTTTAAGTCTGTTATTGCAGAAGGTTTGTTTTTTTAGCCGTAGGCTTTTTCAAAGTTGGGGACCACCTGTTTCTTGCGGCTCATGACTCCGTCCAGCCAGACCGAGTTGCCATCCACCGGCTTTCCAAAAGCCTTTTGTACCGGAGCAGGGTCGTCGGCCAGAACCAGAAGCTCGGTTCCCTCCTTCATAATATCAGTAAGCATAAGGTATACAGCGTTGCGTCCACCCTCTTCCTTGACCTTCTTCATTTCCTCGTAAAGGGCGTCCTTAACGGGCTCGACAATGGAAAGATCCACAACTTCCAGCTGTCCGATGCCGACCTTGTTTCCGCCCATGCTGAAATCCTTGTAATCCCTGAAAAGAAGGTCCCTGGGGGTGTCCTTGTCCACTGCAGACTTGACCTTGAACATTTCCATGCCCAGGGCGGTCATGTCACTGATGCCGGCAACACCTGCCAGGGCTTCGCAGGCTTTTTTGTCGTCCTCGGTGCAGGTGGCGGACTTGAAGATGACCGTATCGCTCAGGATGGCGCAGAGCATGGCCCCGGCAATATTCTTGGGAATCTCCACGCCGTAGAAATCGTACATGGCCTTGATCACGGTGCAGGTGCAGCCCACGGGCCAGATCCAGCACTCCAGAGGGTTGGGGGTGGTTACGTCACCGAGCTTGTGGTGGTCTATAATACCCAGAATTTCGGCCTCTTTGAGATCGTCCGGGCTCTGGGCCAGGTCGGAATGGTCAACGAGAATGACTTTCTGGCCGGCCACTGAGGTAACTGTTTCTGGGGCGCTCAGTCCGAATTTGTCCAGAACAAACTTGCTTTCAGGGGTCAGTTCTCCCTGTGAGGTGGGCTTGCAGTCCAGCCCGAGTTTGCTTTTGAGGTCAGCCACGGCAATGGCTGCGCATATGGAATCGGTATCCGGGTTCTTGTGTCCAAATACAAGTACTGACATAAACTACCTCCTAAGATTTTGTTGTTTTGAGTTCTTGTTAACAGGTTTGTGCTTTTTAGCACTAAGTCCGGCTGATGCCAAGCTGAAATTTTGCAACTTATGAATAATGGGTTGCAGGCATAACATCTTGAAATTATACAGTTATGCAGGCTTGAGACCCTGATTTGCAAGGTTTTTGTCTTTCCAGTATAAGATAATATAATAATTTGTCACAATTATAAGATTTTGTCCAGAGTACACAGGAAAACATTTTCAGTTGTCAAGCTGTAGATATTATGCAGCTTTAATGTCCAGTTGTATTGTTTTGGTTGTTTTTTCAGAGTGTTCTGGAGCTGATCAGGATATGGTGGAGGTGAAGCGTTGATTTTTGCGCCTGGTATAGGTACTCAAGATCTGCCTGAAGATTTCCTTTGTCAAAATATATTAAACCCGTAAGCCCTGTGGTTTTCCCCACTGTATCAATTGGATGGCCCTGGAAACAGAACTGAAGTATATTGTTTCGGATCTTGCACCGATTCTGGAGCGTATAGAGCGCCTAGGACTGTCCTGCTCTCACTGGTATTTTGAAGAAAACCTGGTGCTGGACACTGCTGACGGCCATCTGCGCAGCAGGGATGTGCTGCTGCGCATCAGGAAGGGGCATGGGGGCAAAATTACTTTGAAGCTGCCTGTTGCCGGCTCAGTTTCCAGCTGCAAGCAGAGACAGGAGATTGAAAGCGGGGTGGACGACCCTGATGGGATCGGGATAATACTTCGACACCTGGGCTTCAGGCTTTGTTTGAGATACGAAAAGTTCCGCAGAATCTGCAGGCTTGGAGAGACCAGGATCTGTCTGGACATTCTGCCTTTCGGCAGTTTTGTGGAACTGGAAGGCCCACAGGAAAGTTTCCATGGCACAGCCCGTGAACTGGGCCTGGATTCTCACCAAATTACCGCCCTCAGCTATCATGAACTGCACCGGGATTATCGTCGGGAGCAAGGCCTTGAGCCGGTCCCGGATTTTGTTTTTGAAGAAACTCGAAAAAAAGATCTTGCCCGCAAACTAAATGTAAAACTTTAAGGAGAAGCCAGGTGTTTACTCAGCAAGAACTTGAAAAATATGCACAGGTAATGTTCTGGGGCATGCGCAAGGCCAGAAAACATCCCTTTGCTCCCGGGGATATTGTTCTCATCCGCTCGGATCTGAGCTGCATCCCCCTGGCCCACGAACTTTTCCATATGTTTCTGCAGCAGCAATACCATCCGGTTCTGCGCCTTATACCTCCCGAGGACATTGAAAAGACTTTCTTTACCCAGGCTTATGACTTTCATCTCGATTTTCAACTTCCCGGGGACAGGGAGCTTTACTCCAGTCTCAACGGGCTCATATCTCTGCTTGGTCCGCAGTCCCTTACGCATTTAAGGGGTATAGACCCTTCAAGGATCGGCAGGTTTGCAGTGGCCAAGAAATATCTGCGCGATATTCTGGAAAAGCGTGAATCAGAAGGCAGCTTCGGCTGGAGTCTGTGCCTTTATCCCACTGAGGAACTGGCTGCCAAAGCCGGCCTGACCCCGGAGGAGTACAAAAATCAGATTGTGCAGTCGGTTTACCTGGATAAGGATGATCCGGTTTTTATCTGGGAGAATATATTCGAGCAATCCAGGCGTATAAAAGAATGGCTGGACAGTATGGATGTGGAGTATTTTCATGTTTTGTCACAAAATACGGACCTGAAGGTTTATCCCGGGGAAAAACGCAGGTGGGTGGGTCTGTCAGGGCATAATATTCCCAGTTTCGAGCTTTTTCTATCCCCGGATTACAGGAAAACCCAGGGTGTATTCTATTCAGACCAGCCATCCTATCGCAGCGGCAACCTTGTGCGGGGAGTAAGGCTCAAGTTCAAGGACGGCAGGCTTGAGGAGGCAAATGCCGAAGAGGGGGAGGATTTCCTGAAAAAACAGATCCGGATGGATGAAGGCGCATCCATGGTGGGAGAGTTCTCTTTGACGGACAGGCGTTTTTCCCGCATCAGCAGCTTTATGGCTCATACTCTTTATGACGAGAATTTCGGCGGTGACAACGGAAATTGTCATATTGCCCTGGGAGCATCCTATGCAGATACCTATGCCGAAGATCCCTCGCAGCTCACCCCGGAACTCAAGCAGGAGATGGGATTCAACGACTCGGCCCTGCACTGGGACCTGGTAAATACCGAGCCCAGAGAGGTGCATGCATACCTCAAGAGTGGAGAGGTCCTGACCATTTACCGGGACGGACAGTTCACCATTACTGATGTCTGATGGGGTATAATAAGATTCAAAAAGGGTAACTGTTCAGCACATTTTGTGTGTACTCTTGTTCTGGCCATCGGCGTCGGGGTCGGTATCGGTATCGGCTTCCGGCTTGGAGAGCCTACAGCTCGGAGAGGGTCGATAGAAAACCGAAGGCCAAAGTTGCGTGGGGCGTTCCCCAACAGCTTCGATGCCGATCCCGATTCCGATACCGACCCCGACAAAACCAGTTATCATGGTGAACAGTTACCAAAAAGGAAGTGATATATGAAAACAATCAAGATTATGCCCTGCCTGGACATGAAGGAAGGCCGGGTGGTCAAGGGAGTCAACTTCGTAAACATAACCGATGCCGGAGATCCTGTGGAGCATGCGGCCTTTTACCAGCGTCATGGAGCGGATGAACTGGCCATCCTGGATATCTCCGCCACCCAGGAGAACAGAAAGACCCGCCTGGAATGGATACGCAGCGTATCCGCGGTGATAAGCATTCCCCTTACCGTGGGAGGAGGCATATCCAGCCTGGATGATATCAAGATGGTCCTGGATGCAGGGGCGGACAAGGTCTCCATGAGCAGTGCAGCGGTCAAAAACCCTGAACTCATAGATCAGGCGGCCGGAGAATACGGTTCTCACCGGGTAACCGTGGCCCTGGACGGCCGGCGCAACCTGCAGATGCCCTCCGGGTTTGAACTGGTGGTCTCCGGCGGCACCAGGCCCGTGGGCTTGGATGCAGTGGCATGGGCAAGGGAGTGCCAGGATCGCGGGGCCGGTGTGCTTTTGCCCACCAGTATGGACGGAGACGGTACAAAGAACGGCTATGATCTGGAGTTTACCCGGGCCATATCCGATGCTGTTGATCTGCCGGTGGTTGCCTCCGGAGGAGCGGGGGAACTGGAGCACTTTTATCAGGGGGCTGTTGAGGGCGGAGCGGAGATCCTGCTGGCGGCCTCAGTATTTCATTACCGCACCCTGAGCATCACTGACGTCAAAAAGTATCTGCAGCAGAAGGGGCTGCAGGTGAACCTGTAATCATTATGTCTGAAGCAAGCATTGCAGAGCGTTGTTCCGGGATAAAGCCGTTTTACGTCATGGAAATCCTGGAGCGGGCCAAGGAGATGGAAAAAAGCGGCAGGGATATAATTCACCTGGAGATTGGAGAGCCTGACTTCGATACCCCGGAATGTGTGAAAAAGGCGGCACATGAGGCCATGCAGAAAGGCTGCACTCATTATACACACAGCCTGGGCATTCCCGAACTAAGGCAGGCCATCAGCAGGCATTACCAGAACAATTACTCGGTGCAGGTGGATCCCGACAGGATTCTGGTCACTTCAGGGACATCTCCGGCCATGCTGCTGCTTTTTTCAACCCTGCTTCATCCAGGGGACGGAGTCATCCTGCCGGATCCTCACTATGCCTGCTATCCAAGCTTTATCTGTTTTGCAGGGGGCAGGCAGATAAAAATTCCCACCAGCCGGGAAGACGGCTTCCAGCTTCATCCGGATAAGGTCAGAAAACACCTGAGCCGGGATGTCAAAGCCATATTCATCAATTCACCCTCAAATCCCACAGGCAATCTCCTTTCGGACCAGGTTCTGCAGGAACTGGCAGGACTTGGTTCCTGGATGGTCTCAGACGAGATATATCACGGCCTGGTTTACGAGGGCAGGGAAAGAAGCATCCTGGAATTTACCGACAGGGCCTTTGTCCTGAACGGTTTTTCCAAGCTTTATGCCATGACCGGGTGGCGGCTTGGTTATCTCATAGTCCCTGAACCTTTTGTAAGAACCATGCAGGTTTTGCATCAGAATTTTTTCATTTCCGCCAATTCCGTAGCCCAATGGGCGGCCGTTGCTGCACTGGAAAAGGCCGGACCGGATGTAAGCCGCATGAAAGAGGTCTACAACCAGAGGCGAAAGTACATGCTGAAAAGGCTCGGTGATATGGGCTTCAGCATTGGCGCTGAACCTACCGGGGCCTTTTATATCCTGGCGGATGCCGGGTTTTTATCCGGGAATTCTTATGAGCTGGCTTTTGATATCCTGGAAAAGGCCGGAGTGGGCGTCACCCCGGGAATTGATTTCGGCGACTGCGCTGAAGGCCATATCAGGTTTTCCTATGCCAACTCCCTGGAAAACATTGAAAAAGGCATGGACAGGCTGCAGAAATATGTAAATTTATATGCCTGATTGCACCCTGTTCATTATTTTGGGATGTTATCGAGGGTTGACTGTTGCCTGTTAATTAATTCCCACCTTAGCTTAAGTCCAGCCTGAATCTTTTTTAGCTTCAGGAATATTTTGCACATACGCCTGCTCCTGCTTTCCTGACTTGATAATCATGTTCCAGTCTGTTTTTCAGAAGTTACCGGTTCCAACTTTTTTGGCCGGTTGTCATCAAATTGTAACGCAGACTTCATATTATGGCATCAAGATTGAATTAACAGCCCTTGAAGCCATTGCAAGAAAAGGTAAGCAGCATGAAAAAAAGCAAGATTCTGGTCATAGAAGATGAAGAGGATATCCAGAACCTGCTGCACATAAATCTGGAAGCAGCAGGGTACAGGGTATTTTTCACAGACAACGGTTATGACGGGCTTAGAATCGCCAAAGAAGAGCAGCCTGAAATTATTATCCTGGATCTGATGCTGCCGCACATGGACGGCCTGGAGGTTTGCCGCCGCCTGAAAAAGGATGACAGGCTAAAACACATCATGGTCATCATGCTCACGGCCAAGAGCGAAGAAATGGACCGGGTGGTTGGTTTTGAGCTGGGGGCTGACGACTATGTGGTCAAGCCGTTCAGTATCCGTGAACTTCTTCTGCGCATCAAGGCGGTCCTTCGCCGTGAAGACAGATCTGATTTGAGCTCTGAAAGGATCTGGAAACATAAAGGCCTGGAGTTTGACTTTGAGGCTATGGAATTCAAAGTGGATGGTGTCAATGTAAGCCTCACCGCTACAGAGATGAAGCTGCTTCAGGAACTGATCCAGAATGAGGGCAGGGTGCTTAGCAGAGAACGTCTATTAAACAATGTCTGGGGCTATGAGTTTGAAGGGTACGCACGCACGGTTGATACCCATGTGCGCAGACTGCGGGCCAAGCTCGAGCCTTATTCTGACTTGATTCAAACCGCCAGAGGGCTGGGATATAAACTCAGTACGCAACAACTGCAGTAAATTTACAACCTTTACCAGCTTTGAAAAAACATGCAAAACGAATTTTCCCTCAAGGTCAAGCTCATCGTATCCTTCTGGCTGGTCCTTGTGTTCTCTCTGGCTGTTCCTTCCAATTATTTCATTCAGTCGGTGGAGGACAAGGTTGACAGCCAGTACCTGCAGTATGTGCAGGAAAGGCTGGAGATAATTCAGTGGATAATTTCACGGGAGGAAGAAAAAAGCCCTGAAAAGCTGGACAGCGTTCTCAAATCCCTGGGCTTTCTTGATGATGACCAGGTTTCCGTCCTGGACGCCCAGGGTATGATTATTGCCGATTCCCGCCTGCCCCGGGAAGAATTTGAAGGCATGTCCAGCTATATTGATTATCCGGAGATAGTTCGGGCCCGGGGTGAAACTGGCTATCACACTGCCTCCGATTACTGGGAGAACGACAGGATGCTCCATGTGGCCACCAGGATTGATTTTTCTTCAGAACAGGGGGATGTCGGTTACCTGAGGCTGGTCACTCCTTTATCCGGGCTGCATCCCTATTTTCAGCATGTAAGCGCCAATCTGTGGAAGTTTGTCCTGCTTTCACTGCTCTTAAGCAGCATAGTAGTCTATCTCGTGGTGACCTACCTGACTTTCCGGCTGAAACCCATGATTAAAATGGCCCAGTCCATTGGTCAGGGCAATTTCCAGCAACGGATTCATGATTCCCCGGGAAAAGAGTTTGATCCTCTGGTGGAGGCCATCAACCGCATGGCTGAGGACGTTGAAAAGAGCATGGAGCTGGTTTCTTCACAGAAATCCCACCTGGAGACAATAATAAACGGCATCAAGGACGGTCTGGCTGCCCTGGATAACCAGGGCAGAATTATAAGTTTCAATCAGTCATTCAAGAAAATCTTCGGGCATCTGGATACCATCAACGGAAAAAAGCCGGTGGAGATTTTTTTGAATAACAGCCTGCAGGCAGCCTGTGATGAGGTCCTGGGCAATTCCATACACCAGACCCGGACCATGGAGATGGAAATTAATGAACAATTCTATGATGTGCATGTGGTTTCTCCCAGAGACCACAGAAGTATCGGGGCCATTATCCTCATGCACGATATCACAGATCTCAAGCTCCTGGAAAGCATCCGCAAGGACTTTGTGGCCAATGCCTCGCACGAGTTGCGCACTCCTTTGACCTCCATAAAGGGCTATACCGAGACCATGCTGCAGAATCCCGATATTATGCAGGAAAAAGGTCCTGAATTGCTCCAGGTGGT
>PWFB01000095.1 GCA_003553695.1 Desulfonatronospira sp. | reverse complement strand
GGTCAGGGGGCTATTTCGGCAATAGACTCCGGAGGCAACATGGCTGCCATGCTTCTGGCCGAGGCCACAGGCGGGGCGGTGTTTCTAGGATTCATGGCCGCAGTGGCCTTCGCCACCATTCTGGCGGTGGTGGCCGGCCTGACCCTGGCCGGTGCCAGCACCCTGTCGCATGACCTGTATGCCGGAGTATTCCGAGCCGGGCGCTCCACCGAAGAAGAAGAGGTCAAAGTAGCCAGGATCGCCACTTTATCCATGGGAATTCTGGCCATTGTACTTGGCCTGATATTTCAGGGACAGAATGTGGCCTTCATGGTTGGTCTGGCCTTTGCCGTGGCTGCCAGCGCCAATTTTCCGGCCCTGGTCCTGTCCATCCTCTGGAGAAACTATTCCACATTCGGAGCCGTTGCAAGCATTGCCACGGGAACGACCCTGGCTGTCGGCCTGATTATCATCAGTCCCACGGTCTGGGTTGACCTCCTGCGCAATCCTGCGGCCATCTTTCCTCTGTCCAATCCGGCCATAATCTCCGTAGCCGGAGCGTTTGCTGCCGGATACATAGGCTCCAAGCTCAGACCGGATTCAGAGGCTTCAAGAAGATACGATGAACAGAAAATAAGGAACTATCTGGGTGTTGGATCTGAATGAGCAGGGGGTTTGCCGATTTTCTGGCCGGGATATATCCCTTGTCCGGCCTCCCGGGTAAAGACCTGCAGGAGGCCGGCTCCCGCTCAGGCCAAAAAGAGGTTTCACCTGGCGAGATAATCCCTCTGGATCATAAGGACCACGACTCTGTGTACCTTATCAAGGATGGGGTAATGCAGATCCTGTCCCACAACGAAGTCGTGGACACCCTGGTGTCCGGAGAATTTTTCGGCTACGAGTCGTTTTATTTCCTCCCGCCCCTGGGCCAGTCTGCAGTAGCAGCCCAGGACAGCACCCTGTGCGTTATCAGCGGAGATGATGTCAGGCATCTTCTTGAACACCACCAGGTAAATCTTTTTTTTCAACGAAAAGCCGAAATTTTTAGAAGCAGGATCCAGGATATACAGCACTGGCGCAGTGCTTCACGCATGGACCCGTATATGTGCCTGACCCTGCGAGATGTTGCTGTGAAGGACCCCGTGACTGTTCAGAGAAACACCCCTGTATCTCTGGCCGCAGGAATCATGCTGCAGGAAGGATCCGCGGCCTGTCTGGTCAGACAGGAAGGCAGGTTTCTGGGTATAGTTACCGAGCAGGATATCCTGAAAAAGGTAGTAGCCCGGGACCTGGACCCCAAGGCTGTTACAGCCGGGGAGATCATGTCTGCTCCCTTGATTACAGCAAAATCTCATGAACTTCTGTTTCAGGCCTTTTCCAGAATGGTTTCCAGGGGAGTCCGCAGGCTTGTGCTCCAGGACAACGGGGCAGATCCCCGGGGGATTATCGAGGACAGGGACCTGCTTTCGGTGAAAGGTGAAAATCCTGTCTATCTGTCCAGAGAGATATCCCGGGCCGGAGATTTGACTGAACTGAAAAGTGTGTTTCAGCAGGTCCGGAACATGGTCCTGCGTTCTGCGGCTGAAGGGGTAGGTGTTTTTCAGCTGGGACGCTTGATCAGCGACATGCACCATCAGATTCAGGTCCGGGTCCATGAACTGCTCCTGGCTGAAATGAATGAGCCTGCTCCCTTTGCATTCTGCATCCTGGCCCTGGGAAGTGAGGGTCGCAGAGAACAGTATCTGGCCACGGACCAGGATAATGCCCTGATTTATTCAGAGGCTTCCGGAAAAGCCCAGATGTCTTACCTGGAAGAATTTTCTGCAAAATTCATCCAGGCTCTCCTTGATCTTGGCTTTCCTCCCTGTCCCCATGAAGTAATGCTCAATAATCCCCAATGGCGTATGAGCATCGACCAGGCCCTGGATCTGGTTGACGATATGGCCCAGACTGCTGATAAGAAAAGCGTTGTTGTCACCTCCCTGTTGCTGGATATGCGTCATGTGACCGGGGACGGGCAGCTGGCCGGCATGCTCAAGTCCTATCTCTTCAAAAGGATTCGCAGAAGCTCCCTGATGTTGAAGTATATGGCCAATGAAGCCGTGCGCTTCAAGCCTCCCCTGGGCTTTTTCAACAAGCTTGTTGTGGAAAAAAGCGGCAGGCACAAAGGCAGGCTGGACGTCAAGAAGGGAGGTATTTTTCCTCTGACCCACGGGATCAGAACTCTTGCTGTGGAGCATTCAATCCTGGAAACATCCACCGAAGAACGTATCTCACGACTGCATGAACAGGGTGTGTTTTCTACCGGTTTTTCCGCCGGTCTCAGGCAGTCTCTGGAATTCCTCCAGACCCTCAGGGTCAGGACTCAGGCCCAACAGATCAAAAGCCAGGCAGAACCTGATAATTTCATATCCCCGGACAGACTTTCGGTCATGGAACGGGACAGACTGAAGGATTGTTTCAAAATGGTCATGGAGTTTCAGTCAGTTCTAAGCAATAAATACAACCTGCGTCTCCTGACCTGATGAGCAGGCTTTAACTGATCCGGCAGAGATCCTTGAGCTGAAGGGGGCTGCAAATCTCCCTGGACATGGTCTGTCCCGGTAATTATAAAGATAAGCTGTTATGGAACTCTGGTATGCCTACTCCCTGTCAGCTCTTGTACTCCTGGGCGGACAGCGCTTTTTGTATAAAGTGGCCGCGGCCAGGAACTGCAGCACTTTCATGACTACATTCGTGTTTATGGCCACTGTGGCGTTGCTGGCCGGTGCTGTAACTTTAATCAGACAGCCGGAGATAAATGCTCCGGGATTTCTTATATTCATCTCCCTGGCCAACAGCCTGACTTTTGCCAGCGCCACCCTGTGCCACATCCAGGCTTTGAAGCATGTCCCCGCAGCTGTGGCCTATCCCTTGATACGCATGAACATTGTCCTGGTGGTTCTTTTCGCGGTGTTTTTCCTGCAGGAGAGCCTGGCCCTGCAGCAGGTGCTTGGACTGATGTTTTCACTGGCCACTGTGTGGATCCTGGGGCGGGACAGAAGCAGTGATTTTCAGAATGGGCTCCGGGGAAGAGGGCTTTTGCTGGTCTTTCTGGCCATGCTGGCCGGAGGCCTGTCCGCCATCACCTGTAAATTTGCAGCAGATCATACCGATATCTGGGCTTTCATAACCCTGTCCTATATTTTTTCCCCCCTGTTCACCCTTGCCCTGTCCCCGAGGATGTTCGCCGGTACACAGGATCAGGGACAGGGCAGGCTGGCCCTTGGAATCGGGCTTGTCATGGGCCTGCTGAATCTGGCTGGATTTTATCTTTTTTTAAAGGCCCTGGCTTTGGGGCCCCTTTCCATTGTTGCTGTGGTCAACGGCATGCATTTTCTGGTGCCGGTACTGCTGGCGGTTATATTTTTCAAAGAACGTCTGGATGCTTCCCGTTTGCTGGGACTGGGAATGGCCCTGGCAGCCCTTTGGCTGTTGAGGGCCTGAAAAGCTTTATGTATAGGGGATTGGGAAGTTAAGGGGTTATAAAAACAATGGAAACCATATGATATCAGATCTGGAACTACTGATAATGCTTGCTGCAGCGGCATTGCTGGCGGCCAGGGCCTGCTGGCAGACCGTTCTGGCCGTATTGAACCGTTCCCGGGTTCTGAGTCTGAGGCACCGGCCTCCGGATACGGTGTTCAGGATAATGGACCAGAAGACTTATGAACGGTCCGTGGACTACACACTGGCCAAAAACTGGTTTGAACTCTTGAGCATATGGTATGGCACGGTCTTGCTGACAGTGATGCTCTTTTCCGGAGTTCTTCCCTGGCTTTACCACAATTTTTTTGATTCAGGCAGCCAGATATATGTCCTTCGGGAAAGCCTCTTTCTGGCAGCCATATATCTTGTTTTCTTTCTGGCCAACCTTCCCCTGGATTTTTATTCCAGCTTCAGGCTGGAAGAGCGCTTTGGCTTCAACAAAAGCACCATGGGGCTATGGATCTCGGACCAGATCAAGGGCCTGATCATCGCTGTGGTTATCTTTGTGCCCCTGTTAAGCATAATTATCTGGCTGATAATCAGGGCCGGCAGCCTGTGGTGGATATGGGCCTTTGCTCTGGTATTTCTCTTTCAGCTGATAATGATGGTCCTTTACCCCATGCTGATCCTGCCACTGTTCAACAAGCTGACCCCGCTGCCTGATCCCGGCCTGCGCCAAAGGCTCATGGACCTGGCCGACAGGGCAGGGTTCAAGGCAAGAACCATCCAGGTCATGGACGGAAGTAAACGATCCGGTCACTCCAACGCCTTTTTCACCGGGTTCGGCAGATTCAGGCGCATAGTACTTTTTGACACACTGATTGAACACCTTGAACCCCGGGAGCTGGAGGCGGTACTGGCCCACGAGATCGGTCATTACAAAAAAGGGCACATACCCAGGATGCTGGCCCTGTCTGCCATTATGCTCCTGACCGGTTTTGCCCTGGCTGCCTGGCTCCTTGAAACCCCGGCCTTTATTCAGGCCTTCGGGTTTCAGCCCGAACATGCCGGCCCGGCCCCTGCACTTGCCCTTTTTGCCCTTCTGGCCGGTTTGGTTACCTTCTGGATGAGCCCATTACTGGGAACTCTTTCCAGGAAACATGAATACCAGGCGGACAGTTTTGCTCTCAAGCATACTCAGGGGGCGGAACCGATGATCAAAGCCCTGACCAGGCTTGGTACCGAAAACCTGGCCAACCTGACCCCGCATCCCTGGTACAGCGGATTTTACTACTCGCATCCGACTCTTATGGAACGAATAGATGCCCTGGAGCAGGCGGCAGAAGAAAATTGAATCATCCGCCGCCTGCATGATCCCGCGGGTTTCATCCCAGGGCGCCAGTGCCCAGAAGCACCAGCCACAGAATGATAAATGCCAGAACCACTAAGAGCCAAATATCTTCTGATTTCATTTCATCTACTCCTTGTTCATCACCGACCAGATCATATCCGGTTTTCTGAGTCCGGATAAGCCGCATACCGGTTGTTCAAAAGGTTATGAAAAACATCATCTGCTTGTTTTGGTCACTTCTTCCACAACAATGTTTGATTCCGTTTCAGCCCGCCGGATCTGGTCATTGGTAATGGTGGCCATTTCCGCCTTGAAACACAGAGCCCACATCATGATTATTCCCAGGATCCACCAGACTATCTGCCAGGACCAGGCAGAAGGAAAGCCGGCAAAGGAGAAGAGATCCCAGTTGCCCATCATGGCCAGGGGTCCGGCGGCAAATAAAAACCACAGGGGGATAATATATTTCATTGAGTTGCGCCAGGTCCTGCCGGTGGGGCTTGGCGCTTCAATGTTGTCCAGCCAGGAGCGCACTTCCTTCTGCCTGTCCAGGGTGGCCTGGTTGTCGGTTCTGCCCAGCAGCCTGCACAGATAAGCCACAAAGAGTCCAGTGCCGATCCCCCAGGCGGCGCAATGAATGGTCAGAGGATTGGGGAAAACATAATAAGTCATGAATACTGCTATAAGTCCGGCCAGGATACCCAGGATGGTTCCGATGGAAGGCCAGCGGAATCCCCACAGGGTGCCCATGAGGGGTATGTACATGATAAAGCCCAGGGAAGTGGCCAGGGCCCCCAGGATAACCAGGGCCGCCTGGGAGGTGAGCCCAATCACCAGGGCCAGGATCGTCAAGATGGTCACAAACAGGCGGTTCATCCAGATCTGCTCGGCATGACCTCCCTGCTTGTTTCTTACTTTCAGCCACCAGACATCGCGCAGCAGCATGGAGCCGGCAGTGCCTATGTACGGGGCTGCTGTGGAGTGCATGGCCGCGATGAGTCCGATGAAGCAGATGCCCAGAACAAAGGGGGGCAGAAATTTGGCCATGAGCATTGGCACAACGTCTGAATCCCTGGCCGGGTCAATGAGTCCCTGCATGTCCAGGATCTGTCCTCCCAGTCCCTGAAAGGCTGTAAAAAAGAACATGGCAAAGCCCACCAGAAAAGCTGACATGAAAACCTGCTGCCAGGCGAAGGGCCTTGGATTCTTGTTGGCGAACTGCCACATGGTGAAGGCCGGCGAAGCCTGAATACCCATGAGGGCGAAGAGGTAGGTAAGGATCATGAAAGCCGTCCATTTTTCCTGTCCCACGGTGAACTCTATGACACTGGGTATTTCCAGGAACCGGTCCGGCATTTTGTTTATTTCCTGACTCATATGGCTCCAGCCCCCGAAATGGGCCAGGACATAGGCTCCAATGTTCAGCATGGCCACCATGAGCAGTATGAACTGCACTACTCCCACCCAGGTGCTGGCCTTGAGGCCTCCGGTAACAACGTAGAACCAGACGATGAAGGCCATGAGAATGGCTCCCCAGGAGAGAGGAAAGCCGGTTACCCAGTGAAAGAGGGCACCTGCGGCCATGAGCTGAATGGCTGCATAGAAAATGCCGAAAAGAATGGCGGTGAGCACTGCAAGCCAGCGCACTCCCTCCCGTTTGTAATAGTAGGCGAACATGTCCCCGGGGGTGACGAAGCCGTACCTCTTGCCCATGAGCCAGGCCCTTTTGGCAAAAAAAGACCCTGTCAAAGGTATTGTCAGGGCATAAAAGGATACGAAACCATATGCAAGCCCGTATTGCCAGATGAGCCCCGGATGACCGATGGTGGTCCAGCCGCTGAAGGAAGCTGCGGTAGCAGCCATGAGAAAGGCGATCATGGGGATCTGGCGGCCGCCAATGGAGTAGCCGTAGGAGGTTTTTTCCGTAAAAAAACCCCGCAGTCCCCAGGAAAAACAGTAGATGATGTACAGGGAAAGAAAAACCCATACCCATGTAGTGTCGATTTCCATCCTCCTTAACCTCCTTTTTAATATAACTTATCTGAATCAATCCAGATTATTAGAAAACTGACAACCGGGAAGAGAAGAGACAGAAGTCTGTTTTTCCTGCCTTTCCTGGCCACAGGATTGTTTTGCTCTACCGGCTCTGAAAAAAACCCCGCCTGATACAGCCTGCCCTGCACAGGTCCTTGAGGGTCCAGGTAGCATTTTCCTGCATCTTGTGCACCAGATAGATAAACAGGTATGCAGTCTGCAGGGCATCGGTGAAGGCATTGTGCTCGGTAAACAGCGGCAGACCGAATTCCCTGCTCAGTTTTCTCAGGTTATAGGAGTATTCTTCGTAACATTCATAAGCTCCCGTCCACTGTCCTTCACGGTACACCCTGGCCAGGCGCATGGTGTCAATGCAGGGATTGTGCAGTTCGCCGCCGAATTCTTTTTTGAGCTCCCGGTTGATTACGCTCATATCCAGGTTGATATTATGACCAACAATTACAGCGTTTCCACAGAAGTTCAGCAGCCCCTGCAGTGCCTCTCTGAGGGGAGGTGCCTTCTGAGCTTCTGAAGGAGTAATTCCGTGTATGACGATACTTTGTTTGGGAACGGCCCTGGTTGGACAGGCACAAAAGTAAAAGCTCTTTTCCATGTCTATGCGCATCTCGCTTAAACGCAGGGCGCCTATGGTAACAATCTCGTCTTTTTTGACATTTAAACCGGTAAGTTCAGTGTCCAGGACAACAAAATCGTATTCATTCAGGGGTCTGGTTTGATCCAGAGCAGCAAAATATTCTTTGCTCTGAGCCAGCAGAGGATGGGCGGGCTCGCTGTCGTCCCTGGTGAAAGGCCAGGCGAACCCTGACAGGGCATTTAAAGTGAATACATTTGTCAACGTCATGTGTTTATTACCTCGATTATTGCGGTAAGTCGGGATCTAACGGTCAACCATCAAAAAAGCACCTGAATAAAGATCTTGAGCACAGGGTTCAACGGGATCTAATCAGTTTCTGCATCCGGAAAGGAAGATTTTCCGGATGGAAACTAATCAACCCATGTTCAGCTTGAAAGTTTCCTTGAGAAAGCTTTGCAGATTGCTGATGACGGAAAAGGCCCCTTTCAGGGTCTGTTTTTCCAGATCGCTCAGCTCTGCCGGGTTAATATAATTATGCGGCTGTTCTCCTGCTTCCATCAGCTTGAGCTGGTTTACGAATCTTAGCTGCATCTGAAATTCATATGATTCCCTGGCCCGGACAAACAGGCTGTGGGGCATGTGTCCTTCCTTGTCCAGCATTTCCAGCCTTTCCAGGGTATTGGTTTCCATTATGCCGTGCTTCAAAGCCATGACCCGTGCAAAGTCCCAGAAAGGGACCAGCCCCCTGGCCTTGAGGTCCAGACGGTTCTTGTGTTCTCCATCCCGATCCACAATGAAGTTTTTGAAAAAACTCAGGGGGGGCTTGGTTCTAAAACAGTCCTGGGCCAGATAGCGCAGAAACATATCCTTTCCTTTTACCAGACTTTGCAGCTCATCCTTTAGTTGCTGGCCAAGCTCCATATCGCCGTAGGCAGGACGAAAATCAAAAAAGATGGTTGAATTCAGGACCTCTTCAGGCTCGGGCCTGTTTACCCATCTGGAGAAATATTTTTTCCATACTGACAGGGGTTGCCGCCATTTTGGGTTGGAGGCCATATTGCCTCCCTGGCACAGGGGATAACCGCATTTAACCAGGGGATTTATGGCTTCCTGACCAAAGGTCTCGAAATATTTTTCCGCCTTCTTTTTCTGCTCTTCATCATAGGGGTCCTGATAGACCAGGGCGTTGTCCTGATCCGTGCGGAAGGTCTGTTCTTTGCGCCCCTCGCTGCCCATAAGCAGCCAGCAGAAAGGTACCGGAGGCGGCCCCATATGTTCCTGAAGCAGTGTCAGAAGCCTGGACAGAATGAGGTCGTTGAGAATGGTGATCATTCTGGTTATGTTGTTGGCCTTGGCCCCTTCCTCAATGAGAGGTCTAACCACCAGGGGCACTTTCAGAGAAAGCTCGTAGAGTCTTTCTATCCTGTTCTGGTGCATTATCTCCTTGAAAAGATAAACAGGGGATTCGCCCTGCAAAACCAGGATATCGTGACTTGTAATTACTCCGATTATCCTGCCTTCGTCCTGAACCGCCAGATGGTGAATGCGGTTGCTCATCATGTCCAGAAGGGCATCAAAACAGACCCGTTGGGCTGGTATAGTTTTCACCGGCGAACTCATAACCTTTTCCACTTCTGTAGAGTAGGACATCCCCCGGGCCACGACCTTGGAACGTATATCCTTGTCGGTGATGATCCCTGAAATTTTTCCGTATTCGTCCCGGATAAGCAAAGATCCTATGTTGAGATCCGACATGCGCTGTGCCGCCTGCTTCACGCTCTGGACCGGGGTGATTATTTCCGGTTTTCTGCGGATAATATCATTGACCTTTACCGTAAAAAGATAAAGCGACCCTTCGGTCTTGGGGGTGAGTCTTTCCTTGCGCAGTTCATCCAGGGATTTCTGGACATAGTCCCTGGAAAAAACCTTGAGATAATGCTGGGCAAAGCCCGGATGTGTCTGCAGAAGTTCCAGGAAAGATTTTTTGGGGAATAAAAAGCAGAAAGTATCCTCCACAGCTTCTACTGTCATGCTGGCTCTGGATCCCCGAATCACTGCCAGAGCACCGAAAACAGAGCCTTCCCCGCGGTAGTCCTTTAGACTCGTTTCCCCGGCCTGGTCCTGGAGATAGATTTTGACACCGCCTTTCTGAATCAAGTAAACATAGTTCACTTTAGACACGTCCTGAGTAAGCACTCTGGTGCCTTTGGGATAAAAATCCACATTGGCGTTTCTGGCCAGATTTACCAGTGTGCTGTGATCCAGTTCTTTAAAGGGGAGGATGCCCTGGAGAAAATCCACCACCATGTCCGGATCATGGGCCTGCAGCCCTTCTTTTTTCTGTCCAAACATCTTTGTCCTCTTCCACAGAGTTGTTCATAAGCTTCAGGTCCGCCATCAAGGTATGCAGACTGGAACAAAAAAGCCATCATTTTGAAGTAATAATTAAAGTCAAGGCAAGACGTTGTTACTTCCCGGATATCGTTTTTGTCTTGTAACTGTTCACCATGATGATATGTGCTCCAGTGGTCCGGGGTTTCGGCAAACTGGACGTAAAAACTCGCTCCAAGGCAGCGTAAATCAAAACCTCTACAAGTTTTTCTCAACAAGAAAATTTCCTATATTATGCTTTGAAGGAAGTTTGGTGATTAACGGTTTTGATTAACGCTGCCTACCTCGCTCAAACAGTTTACGCCCAGTTTGCCGAACCCCCGGACCCTGCCTAATCGCCCGCAG
>PWFB01000176.1 GCA_003553695.1 Desulfonatronospira sp. | reverse complement strand
GTGCTGCCCCCGCCCAGGCTGATGTTTCCCTGCACCCGGTAGGTGGATTCCAGGGGACTGGACCAGTTCAGAGCCACGCTTCCGGTACACTCCAGCTCAGCCGGCTCTTTAAACTCCAGCTGCAGTATCTCCAGCTGCTCCTCCCGGAGGGCAGCCTCCAGGAAAAAACCATCCAGACGCAGGTCCCTGCTCAGGGCCAGGGGAGAAGAACTTTCCAGCTCTGCACGGCCCATGGCAGGGGGCTGCCCCCAGGAGTCAAAAACCGCAAGAACATCCGCACGTATCAGCCCTTCCACATCCCTGTCCGGGATCATTTGAGCCAGGTCTGCTTCACCCTTGAGGAATACCTCCCTGCCCCTGTTTACCCCCAGGACCATTTTCGGACCGGTATCCACCTCTATACGGATCAGGGGGCTTAAGCCGAGCCTGACCCTGACCACGGGCAGGACATACGTGCTGTCTGCGTGAGATATCTTCACCCCCTGCATGCGCACGCCTGTCCATCCAGAATCCAGAAGGCTTTCCCTGCTCATCCGCATTTCCGGGACTCTCTGATCCGCCTCCCTGAACCCTCTCTCCCAGAAAATTTGCGTGGGAAAAAACATGAAGATGCCCAGGAGCAGGCCGAATAGGAACAAAAGCCCCCACGCCGGGATCTTTTTGATCAGCCCGGGCCTGGACCGATGGGAAACTGAGGCTGCGTCGGAAGGAGAGAGTGAAGTTTTTCCTCTGAATATCATAAACATAGAGGGGAACAAGCCTCAGCGGGTCAGGCTTAGGCTGACGTCCATGCGCTCGGGATTGTTCTGGCTGCGGTTCAGATTGCAGTTTACAATCTTCAGGCCGGCTGCACTGTCCAGACTTTGGAAAAGATGCAGGATCTCCGGCAGGTTGAGTCCCTGCAGGTACATCTCCACCCCTTCACGGTCGGACAAAGACCTGGAGGGACTGACCGAGGCCAGCCTTTCTTCCAGTTCTATATCCCGGATTACTCCCTGGGCCGCAGCCAGGGCTGATCGGTGGGTTTCCGACTGCTCCTGACCGGACTGATCCGCCTGGATCTGTTCTGCCAGGGGCAGGGCCCGCTCGTACCTGGAAATAATCCGTTCCGTGTCTTCCCTGGCCCTGTCCGAGGCAGAGCTGATCCCCATCCAGATGAGCAGAGGACCAACCGCGGCCAAAATAAGAAAGAGCATGGCCATCCTCCTGCGTTCCGCCGGAGGCCTGGTCTGCCACCACGATCTGAAAAAAGCCGTATATTCCCTGATGTTAGCCTGCATATATCCTGCGTAGAGTTTTAATATCTCACCCTGAGGGTCATGCGCACCCGCTCCCCCGAGCTGTCCGCCTGATCCAGGGTAAAGTCATAGTTTTCGCTGGCTTTCAAATTTTCCAGAAACCTTTCCATCTGGTCGTAATCCCGGATAGTAGCCTGTACTGTCCCGGAATCCGCCCGGAGGGAGATGCTCTGCACCTGAAGATCATCTGGAGCCGCCCGGCTCAACCTGCCCAGAAAATCCACAAAATCCAGGCCCCGTTCATCCCTGGAGCCTGCCTGGTCTGCCCGGTACATGAGCATCCCGTAGGGATCCGGTCCATAATCCGGGCCCAGGGCCTCTGCATAGAGGGAACCTAATGCATTTGCCCATTGCGATCTCTGGGACTCAAGGGATTGATACCGGACAAACTCGCCGCCGCAAAAAAGCAGACCTATGAACAGAACTGCAGCCGCAGCCCTGAAGAGCACGCTGGTCTCACCGCGCTCCTCCTCCAGTTCAGGAAGAGCAAGCCTGAACCTGTTCCAGGGAACATTTCCCAGCCGCAGGTCCTGAATCAGATCATCTAACTGCACATGCTCCGGCTCTTCCTCCAGGCCGTGAATACCGGCCCTCTGCTGCAGTTCCTCTTCATCACCGAAAAAATATTCCAGTTGTCCATGAATGGAAAGAATACGGGATTCGCCGGGGTAATGCAGGGTCCAGGCATGGGTTTCCCGGGAAAACATCACAGCCCTGCCCAGCAGAAATGGAGTGGTAATGGTATTTGCCAGGGCCAGGTTTTCCCGTTGTTTCTCCAGAAATTCCTCCAGGCCGGCACTCCGGAAGTACCCCAGGATATCCGTGCCGGTATCCATGACCCCTACATCCTCTCCAGGAGCGGGCGCAGGAAAAAGGTGCCTGATCTGCAGTTCCGCACCGGAGCGCAGATGTTTTCTGCTTTTGCCCTGCAGGCCGCGCGGCTGATAAAAAAAGAAAAAGCGGTCCGGTATAACAGCCAGAACCGGCAGCCTAGGCCTTTTACCAGGAGGCTCGATCTCTTTTTTGCCATCATCAGTGCAAAGCTCCCATACGGGTCTGTCCTGCCGGAAACATAGCAGATAAAAATCCCTGGGAGCAGACAGGTTAAACAATTTCAATAAGCTCATAATTGTTTTTTCTCCAGAACATCCCTGACCAGCACCTCGGGAGGTGAATCCGGATCCATGCTTTCCTGCTCCAGGATATACCTGTGCTTTTCATACCATGCTCCCTCCCGCACCTCCACCAGGACCTCAAAATACCTCGGTTCAAACGAGATAAAAGGCAGTACCCGGTTATAAAGCCCGATATCCATGCCTGTATCCAGAAGCTGGTTGGGATGAGTGATCCCTGAATCCCGCCGCAAAGATTCAATTCTGCCCCAGTAGGGCTCCAGTTCGGGCAAAAGGGCCAGGACCACTTTCTCGGAAGCAAAATTGATATCTATTTTTTCCGCCTCTCCCCAGACAGTGAAAAACTTCCTGACCCACTCCTTGTCCATGTCAAAAAATCCCGGCACCAGCAGAAGTTCCTCCGGCCTGGAAAGCTCCCGCTGCGGCGGAGAGTATTCCAGGTTCTTTTCCTGATAGACCAGATCCAGACCGTGACTCTCCTGTCCGTCCAACTCCAGGGCTCCCATCCAGAACAGCAGGTGATCCATCTCTGAACGGGTAAGCCTTTGATCCTCAAAAATAGAGAGTACGGCCTGTTCTGCGCGTTCCCGGTACTCTTCTGCAGCAGACAAAATGTTCAGATTGAGCCTTGCGGAACAGGGCACAATGGTCACCCTCAGTCCCCGGTCCTCCCACGTTCCGGCCCATCCCTGCTCCCTGGGGGCCAGCTCCTCCGCTTCAGTCCTGGAAAGCAGGGCCACCGCTATATCCAGCCCGCCTCTGGCCTGCAACCCGGACTGATACTCCAGGGTAAGAAGAGACGTGTCCCTGGACTGGCGGAAAGTGGACTCCATGGCTTTCAATACAAGGCCAGACAGTGCCAGCAGGCTCGCCAGAACCATTATCAGGGCTGCGCCCCTGGACGACAGCCGGGACCGCCTAGTGGTGCAGGGGCAGATGTTCAACAATCTCAAACCTGTTCTGTCCGGAAAAATGCAAAGTGAGCCGGACAGCACCTGGATGGGGACGATTCGGGTCCCTCAGCCAGGAATCCAGCCTTATCCAGCGCCTGTCCCTGCTGGAGAGAAACTCCAGCTCAACCGACTCCATATCCTGGTACAGGGTCTGCTCCTTGGAATAACCCAGGACCTGGCTTTCCTCCCTGCGAACAATCTCGCCGCCCTCAAAACTCCAGAAAACCTCCACCGGCAGGGAGGAAGACAAGAGCATGTTATGTCCGGTGTAAAGCCTGAAGCCCTCAGTGGCAGGCTCCAGGCCGGAGCCCCACTCCATGCCCAGAAAATCGCGGTGCAGGATCCTGCGCAGCACGGTTTTTTCCGCCTCGCTTTCCCTCTGCTCCAGAAGAGCCTCGCTGGTCAGAATGCCCCGGCTCATCACCCCCGCGATCATGGCCGCCAGAAGGCCGGCTATGGCTACAGCCACAAGAATTTCCACCAGGGTGAATCCCCTGGCCGAAACTATTTGGGGACAGGCCACGACCATGTCTGTTCCTTCCCGTGAACCTCAGTGTCCAGATCTATCCACACCAGAAGATCCCCGAACTCTCCTGACTGCACAGTTCGCCATCTGGCCCCCGGCGCATCCGGAAACTCCATCCAGATTCCACGGGGGCGGGACAGCTCATCCTGCCCCTGTTCGGCCAGAAGCTTCTGGGTCAGATTGAGGCTCTCCCAGCTCTTCTTGTGGTCCGCTGCCAGAAACAGGGAGTACTGCTGGGCGTTCAGAAGGGCGTAAGCCATAAGGCTTCCCACTACCAGGGCTACCAGAAGTTCTACAAGGGAAAACCCTGCATCTCTGCTGCCGCTCATTCTGTCCTCAGCCTGGGATCCAGGGGGCTGGCCCTCAAGTGCTGCCCGTTAACAAGCACCAGAGCTACTTCATCCATGTGGCCGGCCGGATAAATCAGGAAAGAGGCCTCCCTTCCGGACCCTCTTGCCTGCTCTTTGTTGATCTCTGCCCTGGAGAGTGAGGCGGGCAGCCTTGCTTCCAGTTCCCCCCACTGCAGCAGATCCCTGCCCGGTGCCAGGTGGACCCTCTGCAGGGTATTGGTGGCTGCTGCCTCATCTGCTGCCTTGCGAAGCAGTTCATTTACAGGATAAAGAGAATCCTGACGGCTGCTGTCGGACATGTCCAGCCTGGGCAAAAGCGTGAACCAGCCCAGTCCAACAATAAGCAGTACAATTAAGAGTTCGATAAGGGTAAATCCCTGTGGATTCACTGATTGATCTCCCAGCTTCTTATTTCGCTGTCAAATCCTGTGCCGCCTTCTTCACCGTCTGCACCCAGGCTTATGATCTCATAATCGCGGCCCTGATCCCCTGGAGAGCGGTAAATATACTCGTTGCCCCAGGGATCCCTGGGCGCGGAAGAGGCTTCCAGGTATCCTCTGGAGCGCCAGTTCCTGGGAACAGGATCGGATTCCGGCCTGTTGATGAGGGCTTCCAGGCCCTGCTCTGTGGTGGGATATCTCCCATTGTCCAGATAGTACAGCCGCAGGGCCTGTTCCAGAGTCCTGATATCGGTTTTGGCGGCAGTAACCCTGGCCTCGTCCGGGCGGTCCATGATCCTGGGAACCAGCACGCCCGCCAGCAGACCCAGAATCACCACAACGATCATGAGCTCTATCAGGCTGAATCCGCCCATGCCACACTTTTTGTGTACAATATTGGCTTCTGCCGGAAAAGGTCTGTTCATTACTTTACTTCCTCCCAATCCGGGGGGATCTCATCCCGGATGCTGTCTCTTCTGGGCAGTTGTCCCTGAAATTCCCTGCTGTTCAGGTTGTCCATATTGCCTGTCCACCACAGATAGTAACCAGATCCCGGTATATGGCGGGCCAGGAGAACCCAGTCCTCCTTGACCATAACCGGATCAGCCAGCCTGTATTCCGCCCCCTTCCAGGTAAATCCACCGTGGGCATCTACTTCCACCGGCTCCATACCGCCGGGGGCAGCTCCATCCTGAAGAAATGATCCGCTCCTGGCGCAATAGTATCTGTCCTCACCGTCCAGATCCCGGACCCTTATGGTCAAATTCTCCTTGTCCTTCCACACCCTGAAATCCCTGTCCTGCATGAGCACTTTCTTTATATACTGTTTTTCAGCCGGGACATAATAAAGCACTCTGTTATCCAGGACAAACCGCCCCCTGCCGGCATCTCCATCCAGCTCGCGGGCGCCGGGTATATCCCAGACCGTTAGTAAATCCGGGTTTTCCCATCCTTCCAGGACCAGCCTGGGACCCTCAAAACGGGCTCTCTGGAAGGGGCCGCCCGGAATCTGCCCCTGGTCCAGCAGTTCATAATCAGGAAGAGTCCACAACACCAGCCATCCCGAAGCATCAGCCACCATCAGCACCCCCTCGCCGGGAGTAAAAGCCATGTCCAGGGGCTCATAGCGCAAGGTAGCCACATGCTCGAAATCGCCTTTCAGACTGCCGGTCCAGAGCCTATTGCCCTTGTCCACCAGAGAGACATGATTGCCCTGCAAAGACACAGCCACTTTCTCCAGGGGGCCTTCGGATGTTATCTCGCCGGCCTTGGAACAATCCCGGAGATCGTAAATCACAGCCCGTTCAGGGGACAGCCCCCTTATACATATATATGGTGAATACCCGTCCCACCAGACTTCCTGAACCGGCTCTGCCTCCGGCAGTACAGCGCCGGAACAGGGCCAGTCGCTCCAGACACGGAAACCACGGCTTCCAAGACCTGCGGCAAAATACTGCTCGTTTCCAGCAAAAGAAGTTGCTTCCTGAGCCAGAGTCAACACCGGCCTTTCATGACTGATCAGAACATAACTTTCGTCCAGAGGATTCTCCGGGATGTCGAAGACTGCATCCAGGGATGAATATTGTTCATTCAGCCTCCTTTCCAGAAACTCATCCATACTTTGGGCAGGACCGAAGGGAGCCTCGGGGATAACCGGCTCAGGTGTTATTACTGGATCCGGCTTCCTGGGAGCGCAGGAAAACATGAAAGAGACCGAAACAAGGAGCACCAGGGCCCGGGCAAAAAAACCCCCTGCCCGGAAAAAGGAATCGGGAGAAAAGACTGGCATGGTTTTCTGCATTAGATTCTGACCCACAACATAATAATAACTCTCAACTTATCTCATTGATTGAAAGTTTTCAATATACAAAACATTTCCATCATCAAACCCACCCCTTATAAAAAAAACAAATATTATAGAAGAGATGGATCACAAAGCACCCGGTCACACTTCTGTGCCGGTCCCAGACGAATCCAAAGACCAGAGAAGGAAAGAAAGTGGCCAGAGCCCATCCTGTGGGCTGAGTCAGCAGATGCGTTCCGGCAAAAAGAACAGATGCCGCCAGGTTGGCCAAGGTGATGGGGCCTATCCGAAAGCGGTATCTCAGTAGCCTGTGAATACCTTCCTGTATCAGGCCCCGAAAAATCAACTCCTCCACAAAGGCCATGGCTGCCAGCCACCACAGGGCGGGAGTGAATCCGGGATCCGGCAGAAACCAGGCTGTCAAACCCAGCATCAGGAGCAGATAAAAAAGAGGATCCCGTATCCAGCCGCAACATGAGAAAAATGGCTTCATCAGGACTCGTCTGGGAGTAGAAACACATCTGGTAAACAGGAAGTTACACCTGGGCTGTAAGATCGAAAATCGGACCCATGACCGCCAGGACAAAAAAGGCCACAATCAGTCCCAGAAGCAGGATGAGCAAAGGCTCCACCAGGCCCACGATCCGGCGCAGGGTATTGTCCACCTCCCTTTCCAGGATGCGGCTCAAGCGTTCCAGGAAACCTGAAAGCTGCCCTGCCTTCTGGCCTGCACCCAGGGCGGTGAGGTACATCTGGGGGAAAATCCCCTGTCCTGCCAGAACCCGATCCAGATACCGGCCGGTGGCTACCTCGTCCGCAGCCTTTTCCATGCGCTCCTGAAAGAAGGCGGAACCCACGCCCTGCACCGCTCCCCGCATAGCCTGCACCAAAGATATTCCGGCTTTGAGCTGAAAGGAAAGCAGACCTGAAAACCTGGCCAGAATAGCGTCCCGGACCAGGGGAAGCTTCCAGAGCCTGGAATCAACTCTGTATTTGATTCCAGGGATCCTCTTGTAGGCGTTGTAAGCGGCCAATGCCAGACCCAGGAGCACTATCAGCAGAATAAAGCCGTAGCTTTCCAGCCATTGGCCCGCGCCGAGAAGGACCTTGGTATTCATGGGCAGCTCCTGGTCCGAAGCCTCGAATATCCCGGCAATGTTGGGCATAACCCTGGACAGCAGGAAATAGATGGCCCCCATTCCAATGAGCAGTACCACCATGGGATAGGCCATGGCTGTCAGCAGCTTACCCTGCATCTCCCTGCGCTGTTCTTCGTAGCTGGCTATGCGCTCCAGGATTTCCCCCAGCCTGCCCGCCTTTTCCGCAACCTGGATCATCCCGATGTAGACCCGGGGGAAGATGCTGGGGTGCTGCTCCAGGGACCAGGAAAAGGAATTTCCTGACTCCAATGAGTCCCTGATGTCCAGCCAGACCTGACCTGCCCTGCCTTTTCCCATGCGGCCCAAAAGATCCAGGCTCTGGGACAGGGATCCGCCGCCCTGGAGCATCAGACCCAGATAATAAAAGGCCTCCTCAATTCTGACCCTTCTGTGGATGGGCAGGCTGAGTCGCAGCCACGATCTGGCCCGGGTCATCTCATCTCTAACCCGAGTTAGCTTGAGCGGAGTCAGGCCCTGTTCCTGGAGATGGCTGAAAGCCCTGGCCTGGCTCTCGCACTCGCAGTATCCCTTTTTCTTTCTGCCTTCACTGTTCAGGGCCTGATAGTAATATGTAGGCATGGCTCAGTTTGTTTGTCCGGGTATGTGCTTTAGCGACAAAATAATATCCTGCACTAAGAGTTCAACAGAGCTTGAAAGCTTTGTCAATCCCTGTTGTCTGTCCATACCTCTTTAACCTCATTATGAAGCCAGGTGGACAGTTATAAAAAAAACGTAACTGTTCACCATAATGATAATGAGTTCCAGTGGTCCGGAAATTCGGCAAACAGGACGTAAAAACTCGCTCCAAGGAAGCGTAAATCAAAACCTATACAAGGGTTTGATAACCAGGATATTTCCTATAACATGCTTCGAATCAGGTTCGGTGTTTTACGGTTTTGATTAACGCTTCCTACGTCGCTCAAACAGTTTACGCCCAGTTTGCCGAATCCCCGGACCCTGGCTTTTCGTCCGCAGGTGGTGAATAGTTACAAAAAAACAAGACAATCTCCAGAGCAAGCCGGGTCAAGTGAAGTTCCCCCCGGAACCTTTCGAGGTGTTGCAGTATGGATATTTTAACCTCCAGCCAACAAGGTCATACTCCCGAGGACCTTTCGGGCAAGACGGATCAAATGCTGCCGGACAGCAGGCTAAGCATGCCTGCTGCGAAATTTCTAATACATTCACCCGGCAGCCAGGGAGGGGTGCAGTCCTCTCCCCAAGGCGACATTGACGAACACAATGAAGATTATGAGCTGGGCAAAGAAGGTTGCGGCGACGAAACAGCACTCTCAGTCTCCAGCGTATCCCGGGACATGACCAGAAACATTTACAGGCTGAGTGAATCTTCCAGTTCCATAAGCCGGGGCAGTTCCACCCTGAAACAAACTTCCCAGTCCCTGTCCCATAGGGCTGAAGAGCTTCAAAATATGGTTGAAAAAGTTGGGTTTCGAAGGTAACTGTATCAGACCTATTGCATGCTTAATACCAAAGCGGGCTACGCCCGCAACCCAAGAAATAAAGAAACCTTAACCGCCCGCTCACGGACTCGCTCAAGGCGCGAAGGGCACAAAGGAAGGCAGGAAGGTTTTTTCATTTGCCGGGTGTACGGCAAATGAAAAGGCAGCCTTGTCCAAAACCGTGTCCCGGTTTTGGACAATACCCCTGCTTAGCGTCTTTAACTTTGCGTACTTAGCGGCTTTGCGGTTCAAATTTTTCTTGTTTTTTATGACAGGGTCTGAGGAGTAAGCCGCTAATGGACCAACTTTGGAAAGAATAATCTGCTCCATCCAGGCCATGAGCCGGAGTATGGGCATCAAGGCCGTAAATATTCTGCGGGAACATGAAACGGGCTAAGCCCGTCAGGAAAAAGGATCAACATGAGCCAGGCAAAAGTGCTGGTGGTTACAGGTCACGGAACCAACTGCCACGTGGAAACCGCCTATGTGGCCCGGCAGGCCGGAGCGGACCGGGTGAGGGTATGCTTTTTTTCCGATCTGACATCTGAAAAGGAAGATATCCGGGATTACAATCTCCTGATATTTCCAGGAGGATTCCTGGACGGGGACGACCTGGGCGCCGCCCAGGCAGCCGCTCTTCGCTGGATGTATTCCAGCACCAGAAGCGGCGGCTTGCTCATCAGGGACCTGGAAGAATTTTACTCCCAGGGAGGACTGATCCTGGGCATCTGCAACGGGTTTCAGCTGCTGGTGAAGCTTGGGCTTTTGCCGGCCATGGGCAGGGCTTACTTTCAGCGCCAGGTCAGCCTGACCCACAACGATTCCTCCAGGTTTGAAGACCGCTGGGTACATCTGGAGTGCAACCCCGGCTCACCCTGCGTTTTCACCCGGGGCCTGGACAGGCTGTATCTCCCGGTACGCCACGGTGAAGGCAAGCTGGTATGCAGGGATGAAGCCATGCTGGGCAGCCTGGAGGAAAACAACCTGGTGGCCCTTAAATACATCCATCCCCATTCCGGCATCCCCACCCAGGAGTACCCCTACAACCCCAACGGCTCACCCCTGGCCATTGCCGGATTGACCGACCCCCAGGGCCGAATCCTGGGCCTTATGCCCCATCCCGAGGCCTATAACCACCCCACCAACCACCCGGGCTGGACCAGAGGAGAACAGGACGTCCTGGGAACCGAGATCCTGGCCAGGGGAATCGAGCACCTGCGGTCTTGTTGAATCAAACCAGACACTTTGTGCTGTAGCTGTAACTGAGAACAATGCCATGACCCACTACTGTGCACCTACTGCAGCGGGCTCGCAAAAACAGTGGCGGATTCTCATGCAGCAGGCCCTG
>PWFB01000153.1 GCA_003553695.1 Desulfonatronospira sp. | reverse complement strand
GATTCATGGTTATTTATAACCCCATTGAAAAATATTGGCAACTATTAGCGGTGACAACCCTTTTACCTGTTTCTGTTTTCATAGTCCAGATCCAGTTCCAGCTGGGATTTGAGCATGATTAAACCTCGGTGAAGTCCTGGGGGCTGTCCTTGAGAAAATCCCTGAACCTGGACTTGTTTACGGCCTTGTTGTAGGCTTCTTCAGGGTCGATGCGGCTCTGCTGCAGGTGTTTCATGATGGATTCGTCCAGAGTCAGCATTCCGAATCTTTTGCCGGTTTCAATTACGGAATTGATCTGGAAGTTTTTGTTTTCCCGGATGAGGTTTCTAACGGCAGGAGTGGCAATGAGGATTTCCAGGGCGGCCACCCTGCCGGGTTTGTCTATGCGTTTGAAGAGGCTCTGGGCGATGATGGCCCGCAGGGACTCGGACAGGCTGGATCTGATCTGACCCTGCATTTCCCCCGGGAAGACCTCGATGATGCGGTCGATGGTTTTGGAGGCGGAAATGGTATGCAGGGTGCCGAAGACCAGGTGTCCCGTCTCAGAGGCTTCCAGGGCCAGTTCAATGGTTTCCAGGTCCCGCAGTTCCCCTACCAGGATAATGTCCGGGTCTTCCCGCAGGGCTCCGCGCAGAGCGGATTTGAAGCTCTGGGTGTCCCGGCCCACTTCACGCTGGTTTATCAGGCAGTTTACGGGCTGGTGAACGAATTCTATGGGATCTTCAATGGTCAGGATATGATCCTTGCGGCTCTTGTTGGCGTAGTCGATGCATGCGGCCAGGGTGGTGGACTTGCCGCTTCCGGTGGGTCCGGTGACCAGGACCAGCCCCTTGGGGAGCATGGCCAGGCGTTTTATGATCGCGGGCAGGCCAAGGTCCTCGATGCTCAGGATTTTCTGGGGGATCTCCCGGAATACCGCAGCCACGCCCAGCCGCTGCCAGAAGAAGTTGACCCTGTACCTGGCCACATTGGGCACTTCATAGGAGAAATCCACATCCCCGGTTTCCTCGAACACCTTGACCTTGTTCTCCGGGGTTATTTCATAGAGCATTTTTTTCAGTTCTTCGTTTTGCAGGGCCTTGTACTTGATTCGCTGCAGTTCTCCGTGCAGGCGGATGATGGGCTGAGAACCCGTGGTAAGATGCAGGTCAGAAGCGCCCAGTTCGTGCATCATTTTGAAAAAAGCATCTATCCGGGCCATGTGTCATCCCTCGTGGTCTCCTGAGTGTTGCTTGATGGTGAAAAGAGGTCAGAGATCAGAAGTCAGAGATCAAGACTGGTTTCTAATCAGAAATTGCTCCGGGTTTTGTATCATACTTCCTAGCATCTTGCCAACTTCATGACAAAGACCAGTTAGTTCTGCATGGCTCTGTTGGCTAATGTATTCACAATCCTTTGCAAAATCTAGAGATGAATCTGTCTCGCTATTTTCGCCATCGCAATCAGCCAATTTACTGATAAAATGCGCTTCATATCTTCTTTTAGCCCATGCTTCACGCAAGTTAAGACACACAGATCTTGATGACCTTCTGATCTGGCTCGTCAGCGCATACCTCTCCCCGGGCGGAAAGGATTTACTGACCTCGAAAATCTTCATCGCCAATTGATACGCCTTCTGATATACAATCAACTCCTTGGCAGAATTGATTCTCATGTACTTTCCTCCATACTCTGACCTCTGACCTCTGACCTCTGACCTCTGACCTCTGTTTACCGGAAAGCCTGAACATAAAATACTCTCAGGTAATTGATCCCGGAAACAACCGCCAGGAGCAGGGCGATGTGAATCAGGACCTGTCCCAGCAGGTTTGGATCAAAACCCCACCAGGTATAGTGCAGCATCAGGGGACACAGAGCTACAGCCTGGAAAATGGTTTTCAGCTTGCCGTAGCTGTCAGCGGATATGACAATGCTTTGCTCCGCGGCAATGGCCCTGAGTCCGGTGACGGTAATCTCCCTGATGATTATCACAATGGCGATCCAGGCCTGCAGCCAGCCGTTGTGCACCAGCATTATGAGTACTGCGGTGATGAGGATCTTGTCCGCAAGCGGGTCCAGGAATTTGCCCATTTTGGTGACCTGATTGTATTTTCTGGCCAGAAGGCCGTCAAAGAGGTCTGTCAGAGCAGCCATTATAAAGATGAGCATGGCTGCTGCTGCGGTCGTCCTGGAAGGGAAATAAAGAAGAATTACTATAATGGGTACAGTGGCGATGCGGGCGAATGTCAGGCTGTTGGGCAGGTTGAACATGGCTTTTACCGGACCTGTTTGGAGTTGTTGTAGATGTCCAGGACCCTGTTTACGTAGTTTACAGTTTCCGCATAAGGAGGAATCCCGTCATATTTTTCCACCATGGACGGACCTGCATTGTATGCGGCCAGAGCAAGCCCGGTTTCCTGAAAGCGGTTTAAAAGCCACCTGTAATACCTGACACCGGCCTCCACATTGGAGTCCGCATCAAAGGGGGCTTCAAGGCCCAGGTCTCTTTGCGTCTCCGGCATGATCTGCATCAGGCCTTGGGCTCCAGCCAGAGAGACAGCCCCGGCGTCGAAGCCGGACTCAACCTGGATCATGGCCCGGATGAGGCCGGGGTCCACCCGGTAATGGCTGCTGTAGGTTTCTATACTTTGCTGAAGCTGTTCGAGTGTCTTTTGCCGGGTGCTCCCGAAAAAGACAAAGGGCTGGTATTTCTGCGATGTAGGCAGGTCTGTAAAGTGGTGCGTACCTGAGTCGTCCTGGTAATAGTAGATTGTACCCTGTCCGGCCCAGGCAGTGTATCCGGCAAGAAAGAGGCAAAAGGCTGCCATAATTCCTGCGGCTTGAATTGGTGACATACAGTTCACCCTGCTCAGGTGCCTGGATTGACTTCTGCAAGAATCTTTTCCAGGTCCCCGGGGTAGTTTACATTAAAAAAATAATGCTCCTCCTGGATCCCGTAAGGAATGTGCAGGCGGCTTTCCGGCGGCACGGCACTGCTCAACCTGTAGCACCCCTGTGCATAAGAGGCAAGAAGCAGGTCAAGGCAACGGGGCTCGTAAACGGCCACCAGGGATTCGATGTAACCGGTATGCTTCTGCATGAAGGTGGTCATGCACTGTTGGCCGGAAGAGGAGCCTCTATGCTCTATCAGCCTGGCAAGCATGTCCTCATGCATGGCAGGCAGGTCGCAGGCCAGGACCAGGCAGGGCCGGCGCAGCCTTTTAAGGGCTGTGATTATCCCTCCCATGGGGCCTATTCCCGGAATTTCATCAAGCATCCAGGGTGCGTCGACCTCCTCCGGGTGCTGTCCCACTACCCAGGTGTCATGGCAGAACCTGCGGGCCAGGGTCTGCATTCGCTGGACCAGTGTCTGCCCCCGTATCCTGACCCTGGTCTTGTCCCTTCCCAGACGGGTGCTCTTTCCCCCTGCAAGGATGACCGCGTTCAAATCTTCGGTGGCCATTTGCTTTAACAGACGAAAATTCTAGAAGCCCCAGGCTGACAGAGTGGGGCGGATGTATCCCTCTTCCTTGGCCTTGATGTCCAGGGGCAGTGATTCCAGGTCCTCCAGCGGGGGCAGGGCCTTTTTGTCCATTTCCCTGAAGTCCATTGTCTTGATATACATGTTGCAGGATGAGCATAGATCCACCCTGAATCCGGGGATCTCTCTGGTATGAAAATATTCAAAGGAATCGCTTTTTTCCGTGGCGCAGTAAGGACAGGCCATCCGCTTGAAGCGGTACGCGGTGTGGCAGAAGCTGCAGTGCAGATAGCGAAAACCCTGTTTTTCTCTTAGCTCTGTGATATAGGGCAGGCTGCCGCATACAGGACAGTGCCCGAACTTCCAGGTCTGGTTGCCGGGCAGGGCCAGACTTAAGGCATCAGCGGTTCTGGCCAGTGAGGGAGTAACCCCGGACTGAACCAGGAAATTCAGGCTCCTGGGGGCGGAAGGAGTTTTTTCTCCAAAGGTGCGAAAAAAATCATCGTCGCCTTCCAGGTATTTCTTCATGGCCCTGTCCAGAAATTCCGGGTCGCCGCCCATCTCCTTCTGGATGACTTCCATTGACTGGACCAGGTGTTCGTTGGAATCAGCCATGAACTTGAGGATCTTCAGGGCCAGTTCTCTAGACGTCTCGTAATCCAGGGGGAACTCCTCCCTGGGCAAAAGCGGCCTGCCCTTCAGCACTTCATGGCCTGGTGCAAGGGAGGTCTCGGGCTTGTTTGCAGGAGATGCCTTTTCAGCGGCTTCCAGCTGATTTTTTATGATAAAGTCGACAAGCTGGGTAAGCTCTTTGGGGAGAAAGGATTTCTGTTCCAGGGCTTTCTTGCGTTTTTTGTAGATCTTCAGTGATTTTTCCGGCTGTGTGAACATGTGCTCTCCAGTGCTTTTGTTATTATTGCAGGCACCACTGATAATTCTTTCGACTCCAAAAGGCAATGTCAAAAGCGTTATGTCAGCCGCCCAGATACCAGGCCCATATATTTTTGCCTGCCAGGATATATATCACTGCTCCCAGGGCCAGAAAAGGCCCGAAGGGAATAGGGGTCTGCATTCCCCCTCCGGGGTTTTTTTTCATGTATACAATTGAGGCGGCCAGTCCGGTAAGGGAGGAGGCGAATATCTGGATGGGAAGGCCCTGCCATCCCACCAGGGCCCCAAGCATAAGCATGAGTTTTATGTCCCCGGTACCCAAACCTTCGACTTTTTTGAATGTTCTGTAGGCCCATTGCAGGCACCAGAACAGTCCCGCCCCCAGAAGCGCCCCCAGCAGTGCATCCAGCCACAGGACCGGCAGGATGAAGGACGCGCCCAGGGCCAGCAAAGCCCCGGGCAGGGTAATGATATCCGGCAATATATATATTTTAAGGTCAATAAAGGAAGCCACAATGAGCAAGCCGATAAAAAACATGTAAACCAGCCACTCCAGGCCGAAGCCGAATTTAAGGGCCAGGAAAAGGGCCAGCACTCCGGAAAGGCTTTCCACTACAGGATATATGGGGCTTATGCCCTGGCTGCACAAGCGGCACCTGCCCCGCAGCAGCAGATAACTGATCACGGGAATGTTTTCCCACCAGGAAAGGACGTGACCGCATCCCGGACAGTGGGAGCCGGGCAGAACTATGGACTGGCCGGTGACATAGCGGTGGATGCATACGTTGTAAAAGCTGCCCAGGCAAAGCCCCGCTATCAGGGCCAGTACAGGAAAA
Organism: Desulfonatronospira sp.; assembly: GCA_003553695.1. Classification (GTDB taxonomy): domain Bacteria; phylum Desulfobacterota; class Desulfovibrionia; order Desulfovibrionales; family Desulfonatronovibrionaceae; genus Desulfonatronospira. The sequence goes on along the minus strand of PWFB01000153.1, from coordinate 5,300 downwards.
AGACTCTGAAATTCCATGCAGCAGTCCAGGTTGTTTCGCAGGTTTGATGAAGTGCATCTTTTAGCCCTACAGGCATACACAAGTCAACACATGCCCTGGCAATGAAAGTACTTGAAACGCGCGTGGTTGAAACTTTAAGGCAGTTTTTTCTTGAATTTTGTTATGAATACAGGTATAATCTTATTTTTTAAATTTTAATTTCTGGCTCTAGTGCTGAAAAGTGCACCCCTCAGGAGGAGGAATAACATAATGACCCGCAAGGATAGAACCGAAGGCATCCTTACCAGAAAGGAAGTACTGGACCAAAGCGAAAGACAGAAATATTACCAGATCCAACTCAAGGATCTATTGAGCTATGCTTACAGGTATTCCGAGGACGTGAAAAAAAGGTTCGACAGGGCGCAGTTTCACGTGGACAAATTCAAGACCCTTGGGGACCTCAAGCATATCCCCATTTTAAAGAAGAAGGAACTAATATTTCTGCAGTCCATGGGTCCCAGGCTGGGAGGACTTTTGACCAAGGATCTGGGGGAACTGAGAAGGGTTTTTCTTTCTCCGGGCCCCATTTTCGACCCCGAGGATCGCACTGACGACTACTGGGGATGGACTGAAGGTTTTTATGCAGCCGGGTTCAGGACAGGGGACATTGCCCAGGTTACCTTCAGCTACCACCTGGCTCCTGCAGGACTCATGTTTGAAGAGCCTTTGAGAAATATCGGCTGCTCTGTTGTCCCTGCCGGTCCCGGCAATACCAATACTCAGCTGGAGGTGATGCAGAAGCTCAGGGTGACCGGTTTTGTGGGCACTCCAAGCTACCTTATGCACCTGGCCCAGAAAGGTGAAGAAAGGGGCTTCAATCTGCGTAAGGACCTTTATCTGGAGGTGGCTTTTGTCACCGGTGAAAAATTTTCAGAGAAAGTGCGTTCTACTCTGGAGAAGAAGTTCGATCTCATCATGCGTCAGGGATATGGCACTGCCGATGTAGGCAGTATTGGATACGAATGTTATCACAAGAACGGCCTGCATGTTTCCAACCGCGCCTATGTGGAGATATGTCATCCGGATACCGGAATTCCCCTCAAGGAAGGGGAAGTGGGTGAAATCGTGGTTACCTCTTTTAACAAGACCTATCCATTGATCCGTCTGGCCACCGGGGACCTGTCCTACATAGACTACAGCCACTGTCCCTGCGGGCGGACTTCCCCCAGGCTGGGCAACATAGTGGGCCGGGTGGACACCACCGCCAGAATCAAGGGGATGTTCGTCTACCCTCACCAGGTGGAGCAGGTCATGGCCGGGTTCGAGGAGATCAAAAGGTGGCAGATAGATGTGACCAATCCCGGAGGCATTGACGAAATGACACTGTATGTAGAGGCTACCAGCTTCAAAAGGGATGCGGAACTTCTGCATATATTCAGGGAAAAGATCAAGATCAGGCCTGAGCTTCAGATTCTGGCCCCGGGAACACTGCCTCCTCAGGTCAGGCCCATTGAGGACAAAAGAACATGGGAATAGCCAGGCTGTTTTTCTTATGCTTTGTACTGATCATAATGGCTGGATGCGCTCCTAAAGTGCCTGATGAGATCCGGGAGCCCGTGCCCCAGCCGGGAGAATTCTACACAGGTGATGGTCAGCGCCTGAGCCCTCAGGAGCTGGTCCGGAAAATAAAGGACAAGGACTTCGTACTTCTGGGGGAATCCCACAATAATCCTTGCGACCACAAGGTGCAGGCCAAAGTCATGGATCTGCTGGCCGAGTCCGGGGTGGACTTTATCCTGGGCATGGAAATGATCGATGTGAGCAGGCAGGACATCCTGGACAGTTTCAACCGCGGGGAGATCTCCATTGAAGAGCTTCCGGACAGTCTGGACTGGAGAAAAACCTGGGGGTATGATTTCGAGCTTTACAGGCCTGTCTTCGAGTCCGCAAAAAAACATGGGATACCTGTAAAAGCCCTGAACCTTCCTTCTGAAGTCACCCGCAGCATCAGTCATTACGGCCTGGACAGCCTGGATGAACAAAAGCGCGAGTACCTGCCGGAAAAAGTCGCCATGCCCCCTGAAGGACAGCTTTCTTTCCTGGAAGAGCAGTATGAAATGCACCAGGGTTTTGTTCCTGAGGATCGTTCCCAACTGCAGCACTTTATTCAGGCCCAGTCCACCTGGGATTCCAAGATGGCGGAAATGGCCGTACAGTTCGGTGATGAGCATTCCGTGCCTGTGGTGGTCCTGGCCGGCAGTGAGCATGTACGCATGGGCTGGGGAATAGAGCACCGCCTGATGCAACAGGATGCGGATGCAAGGGTGGCCAGGGTCCTGCCGCTCCGCGACGTGGAGAACATCAGCCCGGACAATCCTTTGTACTTTTATTGTCCTCCTGTACAGCATGGCCGCATGCGTCTGGGGCTGGTCATGTCCAGACAGGGCGATGCCCTTATTGTCCGCGGGGTGGTGGATGACAGCGCAGCTGCCAGGGCCGGTTTTATGAAGGGTGATGAGATCGTAAGCGCTGGCGGAGAACCGGTCAGGGAGATGTCGGATCTGCATGAAGCTGCTGTCAAAGCCTCGGAGACCGGGGAGCCCGTAATGTTCCAGGTGCTTAGAAAAGCCTCTGTCAAGAGCCTGAAGCTGGAGCTTCCCGGGGAAGAATAGCCTTGCCGGAACTGCCAGAAGTAGAAACCATAGCTGCGGGGCTTTCACCCCTGGTATGCGGCAGGACCATCCGGGATATCCACTTGGTGTACCCCCGGGCGGTGCGCGGTGACGACCAGGAGTTTCAACGAAGGCTTCAGGGAAGGGGGATCAGTGCTGTACGCAGAAGGGCCAAGCTTCTTATCCTGGACCTGGACGGGCCTTTGCACCTGGTGTTTCACCTGAAAATGACCGGCAAGGTCTGGGTGCCGCAGAAGGGAGTCCAGCCGGGAAAGCATACGCACCTTATTCTGGATCTGGGGGACGAGGTATATGTCTTTTTTGACGATCAGCGCAGGTTTGGATATGTAACAGCCCTGACTCCACTGGAACTGGAATCCTGGGACTTTTACCGCAATCTGGGTCCGGAGCCCCTGCAGGCTACTCTGCAGGAATTTACAGGAATCATTCAGGGCAGAAAGGCCCGTATCAAGTCCCTGTTGATGGATCAGAAGGTTATAGCCGGCATAGGCAATATCTATGCAGACGAGGCCCTGTACATGGCCGGGATTCATCCCTGCACCCGGGCCGTGGATCTCTCCGTGGATCAGCTGTCATCACTGCATCACAACCTGCAGCAGGTTCTACGGGAGGCCATACTGGCCGGAGGAAGCTCTTTCAGAGACTATCGCAACGCCCTGGGGGTGGCCGGGCTTTTCCAGGAAAATTTTAAAGTGTATGGAAAAAAGGGGTTGCCATGCCCGGAATGCAGCACGAATCTCGGTTCGATCAGGGTTTCAGGGCGCAGCTCCTGCTTCTGCCCCCGGTGTCAGGCAGAAAAATCAAAGAGTTAAAGGGCAGACACTAAAGCCTGCTGTCTGTGTATCCATTTCCTGCAGTGGCATCTGGCCAGGGTCTGGGCCGGAAATTTTATCTTTTTCTGCTCTGCTTTAAAAGAGATCTGGCGATGTCCAGGTCGTACAGCTTCAGGGGATCCTGTTTTTTATCCCCGTACATTTTCGCCGCCCGCCTGATAATGTCCATGTCCAGCCAGCCGTGTCTCTCCCAGATCTCCGGCTGGTCCTGGTTCCACAATCTGAACTCGATGCTGCCCTCGTTGTCCCGGACATACATCCGCTCCTTCTTGTTCCTGGGGTCAGGATAGTAATATATTCCGCTGGGCGCACTCATTAATATTTCTCCTTTTTGTTTTGTTGGGTTTTCAACAGGGAGGCACTGGTTCCCGATCAAACTGCAAAAAGGCCCCTGGCCGTATCCTGGTCCCACACCGGCTCGGCCCAGATGAGTCCTTCCAGGTTCGGTCCGGGCCACACTGAAATTTCTGTCTGCTCTCCCCGGTGCTGCACGGTCACGTCCACCCTGCGCGGGGATTTTCTGGCCCTGGGGGAGTAATGTCCCACCAGGGCTGCAGCGCTCTGCAGGATTTTGCCGGGCCAGGGCGAACCCGTTATGTTCCGTCCCAGGCCGGTGGGGCCTGGATGCATCTTGAGCCTGAATATGTAATCATCCTCCCGGACCATTTCCTGAATGCGCTCGTTGTCCTGCCTGTCCCGGCCTATGGTCATCCAGTAAGACTCATGCCAGAACTGCCGGCCCTGGTTGGCCAGGATAAAGTCCTCCGGGCCGGGGCTGTGATGCTGTAAAAGAGGCAGATATCTCTTGCATGATTCCTGGTCTGTAAGGCGGCATCCCCCGGCCGGGGTGGGGATCTCGGTAATGTTGTACTTTTTGGCCAGGGCCATCTGGTCTTTGCGTCCCCTGCCGGAGATGGCCTGCAACTGCCGGCGGTCCACGAGACCTTCCCTCTCGGCTCTGGTCGGCGGCAGGTGCCTGGCTGAAAGGGGCCTTAAAAGAAGATCCTTTAAACCGGCTTCCCTGAGTATGACAAAAAGGGCGTCCCTTCTCTGGGACATGGGGCGCTGCCCCAGTACCTCTCCGGAAATGACGAACTCGGCTCCGTAGTTATCCAGCAGGTCTCCTGCCTTTTGAAGCATAAAGATCTTGCAGTCAATACATGGGTTGAGCAGTTTTCCCAGCCCGAACTGCGGTCCGCTGCAGAGCATTTTCACATATTCCCGGGAAACGTCCAGGGCCAGCAGGTCCAGGCCGTAGACCTCCTCCCAGTGCTCCAGCCTGCGCGGGTTTCCGAAAAAGGGGGAGCAGAAGTGCAGTCCCAGGACCCTGAGGCCCTGATCCTGGATGGTCTTGATGGACAATATGGAATCCAGCCCCCCGGAAAAAAGGGCCAGGGCGTGGTATTTCTTGTCTGTCTTATTGGTCATGATGCCGGATTAAGCCTCCACTGGTTTTGTTGACAGAAGCAGTGTGCATATTATAAATATCCACAGATATAAAGCAATATCCAGTGCCTGCTGGTGCCGGTCCTGGGTATGGCCTCACACCTAAGAGACATCCAGTGTCTTTTTATCATGCGGAGGGATGGCCGAGTGGCTGAAGGCGGCGGTCTTGAAAACCGCAGACCCGGAAGGGTCCGGGAGTTCGAATCTCTCTCCCTCCGCCACTTCTTTAATTTAACTGATTTATCGCTGAAAAAGGTCTTGGTGAAGCTATGGGGGGAACCATGTATAACCAGGTAGTTACAATTATATTCTCATGCGTATGGAAAACAGGATAAATTGGAGGTAGTTC
>PWFB01000093.1 GCA_003553695.1 Desulfonatronospira sp. | reverse complement strand
TCTTGTTCTGGCCATCGGTGTCGGGGTCGGTATCGGTATCGGGGTCGATAGAAAACCGAAAGCCAAAGTTGCGTGGGGCCTTCCCCAACAGCTTCGATACCGATCCCGATTCCGATACCGATCCCGACAAAACCAGTTATCATGGTGAACAGTTACTAAGCTTTAATCCCTGATTGTTAAACTTTAATCCATCATTCATAATCCATAATCCTCTACCAGGTAATGCAGATTCATAAACTAAAAGATATCTTGCCATCCGAGCTTGCCGGTTCCATTTCCTGCGGGTCTGATTTCAGTGCCTGCTTCCAGCGCAGCTGGCGGGATTTCATGGTTTTTGAGTTTCAGACATGTGTTTCCAGCCTGGACATGGCCTGGGAACTCTTGGGTGAGGGGGAAATGCTGCCCGGAGACTCTGTGCTTTGCCTGGAGCAGACCGGCGGCAGAGGGCGGATGCGCAGACACTGGTCTTCACCCCGGGGAAATATTTATGCCGCCCTTAAGCTGCCTGTGCCGAATTCGCCGGAAATGAACAGGATGCTAAGCATTATTGTCGGGTATTCTTTTCTGCGGGCGCTCATGGCCCGGGGCATGGAGGCCTTCCTCAAGTGGCCCAACGATCTAGTGGTTAATGCAGGCAAGGCCGGAGGCATACTTATCGAGGAGAAGGGCGGAATCATAATGGCCGGGATCGGCCTGAATCTGAAGGCCATGCCGGATTTCACGGAACTCAGGGAAAACAGACTCATGGAGCCTGTGCACCTGTCCAGGGCCTGGCCGGGAGCTGACCCTCTCTCAGCCTGGGCTGAGCTTGTGTATACGGGACAGTTCTGGTATGATAATATATTGTGCAATTATTCATTAATTGACTTTATTAGTGAAGTTAAGCCATATTTGTGGCTTGTGCATCAGAAGGTCAGAGTAGCGCAGGACAACCACGTCCTGGAAGGCTGCCTGAAGGGTCTGGATGAAAGCGGAGGAATCATCCTGGACTGCTCAGGACATATTCAGCATGTTTATTCAGGAACACTTGTTTTGTGATTATCATCCAGCAACGGATATATATCCAGGTAAATAAAGGAAAATTTAATTATGGAAATTAAGAGCTTTGAGCAGGTAATCAAAGAACTGGAGGGGCAGAAAATACTTGTGGCCAACCGGGGTATTCCGGCCAGACGCATAGCCAGGTCCATCCGGGAGGTTTTTAACGCTGTTCCGGTAATGACCGCAACAGACGTGGACAAGACGGCACCGTTTACCTCGGGAGCACAGGAACTGCTGCTCCTGGGCGAAGACCCCAGGGCATACCTGGATATGAAAAAGATCATTTCCAAGGCCAAGGCCATGGGGGTAATAGCCATTCATCCCGGATGGGGATTTATTTCCGAGGACTTTTCCTTCCCTTCCCAGTGCCGCAAGTCCGGGCTGGTGTTCATCGGCCCCGAAGACAGGCCCATGGAAATACTGGGCAATAAGGTGGCTGTCCGGGATCTGGCCAAAAGGGGGGATGTGCCTGTGGTGCCTGGCTCAGAGAGATCCGTCACCGTGGAGCAGGCCATGGATATGGCCTATGAGATCGGATTCCCGGTTATGCTCAAGGCCGAAGGCGGCGGAGGGGGCCGCGGTATTTACGAAGTTTACAGGGAGGAAGAACTGGAGAGGGCCTATGCCAAGGCCTCGGCTCTGGCTCAGGCTTCCTTCGGCAATCCGCGCCTGTACGTGGAGAAGCTTCTGACCTCTGTGCGCCATATCGAAATCCAGGTGGCTGCAGACAGGCACGGCAATGTTTTTGCCTTTGACGAACGTGACTGTACCCTGCAGCGCAACCATCAGAAGCTGGTGGAGATCACCCCCTCGCCCTGGCCGGTCATGAACGAGAATCTCCGGGAGAAACTCAAGGAGTATTCCCGCAGGCTGGTAAGTGAAGTAGGGTATCATTCCCTGTGTACAGTGGAATTTCTGGTGGACCGGGAGGGCAATCCGTATCTTATCGAGGTCAATACCCGGCTGCAGGTGGAGCACGGCATTACCGAGTGCCGTTACGGCGTGGATCTGGTGGAAGAACAGATAGCCATGGCCTTCGGCTCGGAGCTTCGTTTCAATGAAAAGGACACCATCCCCGGCAACCACGCCATGCAGGTACGCATCAACTGCGAGGACCCCCAGCAGAATTTCTCTCCCAATGCAGGGCTCATCACCAGATACCAGTCTCCAGGTGGACAGGGTGTGCGCGTGGACTCCTGCATAACAGCCGGGTATCATTTCCCTTCCCAGTACGATTCCGCGGCAGCCCTGCTTATTGTCTACGGCAAGTCCTGGAAGAAAATCGTGGGCACCATGGAAAGGGCGTTAAATGAGTACATAGTGGGGGGACTCAAGACCACCATTTCCTTTCATCGCAAGGTCATGGCCAATGCCCAGTTTAGAAGCGGCGACTATGATACCACTTTTGTGGCTCAGACCCCGGAGCTTATGGTCTACCGGGACCGGGAGCCGGAAGCCCTTCGCCTTTCCAGGCTGGTGGCGGAGATATCAGCCAGGGGTTACAACCCTCATGTGGAGCTGGGGGAATACCGTGGAGTGCAGGACAAGAGACTGGGGCGCATACAACCGGTGCTGCCTTCTCTGAAACACGACGACTATGAGTATCCATATCCCAGGGGAGACAGGGACGCGGTCCTTGATTATATCCGGGACAGCGACCATGTTCATTTCACCGATACCACCACCAGGGACATAACCCAGTCCAATTCGGGCAACAGGTTCCGCCTGGCCGAAGACAGGCTCATCGGCCCCTACCTGGACAGGTGCGGCTTCTTTTCCCTGGAAAACGGCGGGGGTGCACATTTTCACGTGGCCATGATGGCCAATATGACCTATCCTTTCAGCGAGGCCAGGGAATGGAACCATTTCGCCCCCAATACCCTGAAGCAGATACTTATCCGTTCCACCAACGTCCTGGGATACAAGCCCCAGCCCAAGAATATCATGCGCCTCACCGGGGAGATGATCTGCGAAGACTACGACGTTATCCGCTGCTTTGACTTCTTGAACCACATCGACAATATGCTGCCCTTTGCTCAGGTGGCCATGAGTCATAAGAAAAATATCTTTGAGCCGGCTATCTCCCTTTCCTATGCCCAGGGATTCGATATCAAGCATTACATGGGAGTGGTGGACGAGATAGTAAACCTCATGAGCAGGGCCACGGCCATGGCCCATGACAAGGTGCTGAAGAAATTCATCCTGGGACTAAAGGACATGGCCGGTGTCTGTCCCCCCTGGTTCATCAGGGAGCTGGTGGGCAAAATACGCACCAAATATCCTGAACTGATTGTACATTATCACCGTCATTACACCGACGGACTGTTCGTACCGGCTGTGGCCGAAGCAGCCAGGGCAGGGGCGCATATAGTGGATACAGGTATAGGGGCATCGGTTCGCTGGTACGGCCAGGGCGAGGTCCTGTCCACTGCAGCCTATATCGAAGAACTGGGCATGAAGACCAACCTGAACAAGGACATGATCCGTCAGTGCGGTTTTGTCCTGAAGCAGATCATGCCCTATTACGACAAATATACAGCCCCTTATTTTCAGGGAATAGACTACGACGTTGTCGAGCACGGCATGCCCGGAGGGGCTACTTCCTCCTCCCAGGAAGGGGCCATGAAACAGGGCTACATTCATCTTTTGCCCTACATGCTGCAGTTTCTGGCCGGTATCCGCAAGATAGTGCGTTACCACGACGTAACCCCGGGGTCTCAGGTTACCTGGAATACCGCCTTTCTGGCCATTACCAACGTGTACAAGGAAAAAGGGGAAAAAGGGGTCAGGCATCTGCTCAAAGTCCTGAACAAGGTGGTCAGCACCCCGGAAAAGGAACTGGATGAGCAGACAAAAGAAGACAGGCTGGAAATTTACAAGCATTCCAACGATGCCTTCAGAAACCTGCTTCTGGGCAAATTCGGGCGTCTTCCTTTAGGATTTCCCCCGGACTGGGTGTATGAGAGCGCTTTCGGGGAAAACTACCAGGATGCCATAGATACCAGGACCGAGGAGTCCCCTCTGGCAGATCTGGAGGATATTGACGTTTCCAGGGAGGAAAACAACCTGTCCACCAATATCGGCCGGATACCCACCCGGGAAGAGCTTGTACTTTACCTGAACCACCCTGGAGATGCCCTGAAGAACATCCAGCTCAAATGCGAATACGGCGATCCCAACCAGCTGCCTCTGGACGTCTGGTTTGAAGGCCTGCTTCCGGGAACAGAGATCTTCTTCGAGGATACCAACGGAATGCCGCACTTCCTGGCAGTGCTGGACATCTCCGCTCCGGACATCAACGGTATGAGCGTGGTACGCTATTCCCTGGATTCGGAGTTTTTCTCCCACCAGGTAAAGGTCAAGGAAGGCATGGGAGCAGCCCTGGATGCTCTGGAAATGGCCGATCCAAGGGATCCAAACCAGGTGGGCTCCCCCAATACCGGAGATTTGTGGGTGATGCACGTCAAGCCCGGAGACAAGGTCAAAAAAGGTGAAGAGCTGTTCAATATTTCCATCATGAAACAGGAAAAGGCTGTTCTTTCTCCTGTGGACGGGGTGGTCAAAAGGGTGCTCAAGTTCGCCGATTTTCAGGGGGACAGGAAGATGGTTCCGGTGAAAGAAGGCGAACTGCTGCTGGAGCTGGGTCCTGTTCCTTCCACCTGCCCCGGGTGCGGTGACAGTATTATGCTGGATGAATGCAAGTTCTGTCCTGAATGCGGCCAGAGGCTGTAGCAGATATGCACATGGAATGCCTGTACTTCCGGGCTTAAACTTGCTGGTTGACTTGCAGGCTTGGAACAAGATAGCAAGTAATATGAGTTCATTGCACAAGTGCAGGCAATGCTCTTATATAATCATCCAGGGCGGATCATGCCTGCAGCCTGATTGTAAGTGCCCCTGTCCTTACTCTGTAAAACCATACAGATATCAAGAACGTATTATTTTTAAAAGGAGATCAAGGAATGGCAAAAACCGGTAAAGAGCAAAAGCCCGGCAAAGAGGCTCAGGAAGGCAAGCAGGAGACCAAAGCTTCTACGCAAAAGAGTGGCTTTGATACCCACAAAGCCAAGCTGACCCTCAAGGCCAGTGAAATCATGGACATGGGTGTCGAGGCTGAGCTGCTGGTGGGGGGAAAGAACTTTAATACCGCCATCATCAACACCATCGAAAACATACGGGCTCCTCAGTTCAGGGCCATATCGGCTACAGCCTTTCACAAACTCCTGGATGAAACCAAGGTAAACGCAGCGGCAATCAGGGCTTCGGTGGACAAGGAGTACGACATCATCGACTGGAAGGATCAGGCCATCAACGATGATCCGGACTTTTTAAAAAAGCTGGTTCGAAAGCTTGCAGTCAAGGTTAAAAGAACACCGCAGAAGAAAGACAGCACCTTCATCAGGCTGCGCACCTTCATAAACAATGTTGTGGAGGGCTTTGCCGTATCTCCAGAAGGCATAGACCAGCTTCGCAAGAGGTCTGTCCTGGTACAGACAGCCATATTGAGCGTGGACCTGCCCAAAGATGTTGAAGAAGCGGTAAGGCGGGCCTACAGAGAGATCTGCAAGGAAGTGGGCCAGGACAATGTCCCGGTTGCTGTTCGCTCCTCAGCTGCCGGGGAGGACAGCCGGAAAAAGGCCTTCGCCGGTCTGCAGGACACCTACTTGAATATTGTCAGTGAAAGCAATGCGGTGGAAGCATACCATTGGGACTGCGCCTCGGCTTACAACCTGCGCAGCATGACCTACCGCAGGGAGGCGATCCTGGATGCAGTGGCCAAGGCTGAATCCACCGGAGATGATTCCATAGCTTCCAAGGCCAAGGAAGAGTGGTCCATAGAAAACACTTCGCTGTCTGTATGCATCATGCGCATGATCAATCCCGTCATTTCAGGAACTGCCTTCAGCGCAGACACCGCCACCGGCTGCCAGGGAACAGACCGTAAGGACCTGGTATCCATTGATGCCAGCTACGGCCTGGGAGAAGCTGTGGTAAGCGGAATGGTTACACCGGACAAGTTTTACGTGTTCCAGCGAGACGATGGAGAAGAGGTCGTTATTCGGCATATGGGCTTCAAGGATAAAAAGATAGTTTACGATGAGACCGGAGTGGGGACTGTAGTACAGAAAGTACCCCAGGACCTGGTGACCCGCTGGTCTCTTTCCCTGGCCCAGGCCGAAATTGTGGCCAAAGGAGTGCGGGCCATCAGCAAGGCCTACGAAGGCATGATCATGGACACCGAGTTCTGCATCGATGCCTGGGACCGCCTGTGGTTCGTGCAGGCCAGACCGGAAACCAGGTGGAACGAAGAACTGGAAAAGCATCCCGATACAATCTTCATGCGCCGGATGGAGGCGAACAAAAATGCCATCGCCAATGCAGAGGTAATACTCGAAGGCAACGGCGCTTCCAGGGGGGCTGGACAGGGAACGGTCAAGTTTCTGCGTTCCGCCCTGGAACTGAACAAGATAAACAAGGGCGATATCCTGGCCGCGGAACGCACCGATCCGGACATGGTACCCGGCATGCGCGTGGCATCGGCCATTCTGGCTGATGCCGGAGGAGATACAAGCCACGCCGCCATTACCTCACGGGAGCTCGGGATACCGGCCATTATCGGCATTAAAAGGCTGGAGGCCCTGCGGGCCCTGGACGGACAGGAGGTGACCGTGGACGGTTCCAGGGGACTTGTTTACCGCGGCCTGGTCCCTCTGGAAGAGGTGGGCGGCGAGATCGACGTGGGCAAGCTTCCGGCCACCAAGACCAAGGTAGGACTTATTCTCGCCGATGTGGGTCAGGCCCTGTTTCTTTCCAGGCTGCGCCGCATGGCTGACTTTGAGGTAGGACTTCTGCGGGCTGAATTTATGCTGGCCAACATCGGGGTCCACCCCCAGGCCCTGGATGCCTATGACAAGGGCTACCTGGACTCGGTAGTGAACAAGAAGTTCAGGGAAATGGAAAATGAACTAACCAAGGTAGTCCGGGACCAGTTGACCGCCGGAATGGTGAGTCTGGATCTCAACCTTAGAAGATATGTGGGGATTATTTCCGGCCTTGAAGAACGTATGAGTCAAATGACCGAGCAAAAGGGTGCCAGAGGCACTGACGAAGTCCTGGCCATGCACCGGCAGCTCCGGGAACTGGACAAAAAGCTGGACGAACATATCGATCTGGCCACCAAAAGACTGGAAGTGCTCAAGACATCCCTGGATCTGAAAGAACATATAGCCATAATCATGGGTTATGCGGACCAGCTTATGCTTCTTGTGGCCGATGACCCGGAAACGGTGCAGAGAAGACAGGAGCTGGAGGAGGACATAAGCCGCATTGAAAAGCGGGTGAAGAATGACCCCATTGTGCAGGAACACCTGAAGAATATCCAGGATCTTAGAACTGATGTGGCCCAGAAAGTCGGCCTGAAGAATGAAATGGATACAGTACGCGACCTGTCTAAGAATATACACGACCACATCACCAGCCGGGGATTTAGAACCGGCAAAGAGCTTTACGTCCAGACCCTGTCCCAGGGGCTGGCCCTGTTTGCCATGGCCTTTTACGGAAGGGAAATCATCTACCGCACCACGGACTACAAGACCAACGAATACCGCAACCTTATGGGCGGAATGCTTTTCGAACATTACGAAGACAATCCCATGCTCGGCTACCGCGGAGTATCCAGGGATATCCACGACTGGGAGCTGGAAGCCTTCAAGCTGGCCCGGGGTGCCTTTGGAGGCAGCAACCTACAGCTGATGCTGCCTTTTGTGCGCACCTTTGAAGAGGCCAGGAGCATGAAGCGCTACCTGGCGGATGTGCACAAGCTGCGTTCAGGTGAAGACGGGCTGAAGATCATCCAGATGTCCGAGATTCCAAGCAACGCCATAATAGCCAAGGAATTCATCAAGGAGTTCGACGGATTCTCCATCGGTTCCAACGACATGACCCAGCTGGTTCTGGGAACGGACCGGGATAACTCAAGACTGGGGCATATTTACGATGAAGAGGATCCGGCAGTGGTCTGGGCCATACTGGTGACCATCTTCACCGGGCAGAAGTACGGCAAAAAGGTTGGTTTCTGCGGACAGGGGGTCTCCAACAGCAAGATCATCCGCGGCCTGGTGTGCATCTCCGGCATTGTTTCGGCTTCAGTGGTTCCGGATACTTATGCTCAGACCAAGGAAGAATTCGCCAAAACGGAAAAGGAAAACATCAAGCTGAAAGATATGGGTGCCTGGTTGCAGAAACAGCACCTGGAAATGCTCTACGAACTGCTTAAAGAAAACAACTACGAACATATCCTGAAAAAATACTCCTCCAGCAAGGACCTTATGGAATGGTACGAAGGCGAAGCCGCACGTCTGCACGAGCAGCTCTATTCGCACCTGGGCTCCAGCAAGGAGGATTTTTACCGCCAGGAACTCTACAAGTTCCGCAACATCTTCCACAAACCGGTAATATATGCCAACTGGGACTGGCAGGTTACCATTGACGATGCTCTGCACCAGGCCGGTTTCGCCACCTATGAGGAACAGGAGCAGGCCATGGCTCAATTATCCAAGAAAATGGGCGTCTAGACAGGGACGCCTCAAACAACAAGGCCGGATACGTCGTCTGGTTTATGACGTGTCCGGCCTTTAAACATCCCTTCATCAAGTACAGATATGACCTCTAAAGAAGAACCCGTACTGGCGGGGCTGGCATCACCTGAAGATATCCGGGGACTTTCCCTTGCCGACCTGAACAGACTGGCCCGGGAAGTCAGGGATCTGATCATCAGAGTTGTATCCACCAACGGAGGGCATCTGGCACCCTCCCTGGGTACGGTGGAGTTGACCCTGGCCCTGCTCAAGGTATTCGATCCTGCAAAGGACAGGATTATCTGGGACGTGGGTCATCAGGCCTACGCCTACAAAATACTCACCGGCAGGCGGGACAGCTTCCATACACTGCGCACCCGGGGGGGGATCAGCGGCTTTCCCAGGCCCGCGGAAAGCGCTTTTGATCATTTTGCCGTGGGGCATTCCAGCACTTCAATTTCCGCCGGACTGGGTATGTCCGTGGCCAGGGATATACTGGATACGGACCAGAAGGTATTATCCATAATAGGCGATGGCTCCATGACCGCAGGTCTGGCTTTTGAGGGCCTTAACCAGGCCGGGGACCTGGACCGGGATCTGGTGGTGATTTTAAACGACAACGAGATGTCCATCGCCAAAAATGTCGGAGCACTGTCTTCATTCTTGAGCCGCAACCTGTCCTCCAGGTGGATGGTACGTTTCAAGAGGGATTTTGAAAGTTTCATGCGCCAGATTCCCAGAATCGGGGATGACATTCTCAATTACGCCCGCAAGAGCGAAGAATCTCTGAAGAATTTCTTTACTCCGGGCATACTCTTTGAAGCCCTTAAATTCAACTATATTGGTCCGGTGGACGGGCACAACATAACCTCTCTTTCCAGGATACTGGAACAGAGCAAAAGTCTGCAGGGACCCGTTCTGGTGCACGTGCTGACCAGGAAGGGCAAGGGATACAAGCCGGCAGAGGATAACCCCACCTTTTATCACGGGGTGGGCTGCTTTGAACCTGAAACCGGCCTGGCCAGAAAGAAACCGGACGGCGAATGCCTGCCCAGCTACACTGATGTCTTCGGCGGGATCCTTTGTGAGCTAGCGGAAAAAGATGACAGCATCGTGGCCATAACCGCTGCCATGCCTGAGGGAACGGGTCTGGGGGCTTTTGCAGAGAGATTTCCGGAAAGGTTTTTCGATGTGGGGATCTGCGAACAGCACGCGGTGACCTTTGCAGCCGGTATGGCAACCCAGGGTTTGAGGCCCGTGGTGGCCATTTACTCCACTTTTCTGCAGCGCTCTTATGATCAGGTGGTACACGACGTGTGTCTGCAGAACCTCCCGGTAACCTTCTGCCTGGACCGGGGCGGGATTGTCGGAGAGGACGGCCCCACACATCATGGCAATTTCGACTTCTCATTCTTAAGGCATATTCCCAATATGATCTGCATGGCCCCCAAAGACGAGGCTGAACTGCAGAGAATGCTGGCCACCGCTCTGAATCATCCCGGACCGGTCTCGGTCAGATATCCCAGGGGTGTGGGCACAGGAGCGGATCTCGGAAACATATCCCCCCTGGATCTCGGCAGTTCTGAAGTCATGAAGGAAGGTTCCCATGGCGTGATACTGGCAATAGGCAGCCGGGTATACCCGGCCCTGGAGGCGGCCCTGGAAATGGAGAAAGACGGTCTTTCCCTCAGGGTGGTCAATGCCCGCTTTGTAAAGCCCTTGCCCCAGAAGGAATTAAAAGAGTCAGCGGCAAACTATAAAGGCCTGCTGGTGGTGGAAGAAAACGCTCTGGCCGGAGGATTCGGATCTGCCGTGCTGGAATTTCTGGCGGATGAAGACCTGCTTCAGGGAATACGGGTCAAGCGTCTGGGAATAGGGGATTTTTTCGTGGAACACGGTCCCCCCCAGGAGCTGAGACAAAGCCTGGGCCTCTGCAAAAACGGAATAAAAAAGGCGGCACTGGATTTTTTCCAATAAAACAAAGAAATATCTCCCGCCCGGCCTGCGCAGGCCTAGAGACGCAGAGCCCGCAGAGAGAAGATCTGGAGGAAGAAGTCTAATATTCATATCCACCGAGCCGGTGGCTATGAATAACAAGCCCCCCGCCCGGGGCGGAGAACCTTTTTCATTGCCCCGGCTCAGGGCAATGAAAAAATGAC
>PWFB01000207.1 GCA_003553695.1 Desulfonatronospira sp. | reverse complement strand
CCCGGATGCCCATTTCCTCCACCGCTTTGAGAGTGGCCGGCATATGCCAGTACATGTCGCAGAAAAAGGTGGTTCCTGTCTTGATCATCTCCAGACAGGCCAGCTTGGCCCCGATATAAACGTCATCAAAAGTAAGCTTGTGTTCAAAAGGCCAGATATACTGAGTAAGCCACGTATGCAGATCCAGGTCATCGGCGTATCCCCGCAGCAGGGTCATGGCGGCGTGTGTGTGGGAGTTGATAAACGAAGGCAGTATAGCCTTGTTTTTTCCGTCAAGGACCTGAGCCTCAGGTATTGCCATATCAGGGGCGATATCATGGAACCGACCGTTGCGGATCAGGACGTCAACGATACGGTCATTTAACAGGACGTCTTTTATAAGCAGTGAAGACATGCGGTTCTCCTGAAAAGTTCAGCTTCAGCAGGTGGAGCAGCTTCCGCCTGCACAGCCGCCGCACCCCGAACCCCTGGAGGTTACGGCATTGGCCGAAGGACTGCCCTGGACCACAGGCCCGCCTGTCCTGAATTTACAGGCGGATATGAGTTTTTGGGCATTGGATCCCCTGCATCCGGGGCAGTTTACTGTCTCGCCCTCCTTGAGGATAAGTTCTTCAAATTCTAATCCACAGTCCCTACAGGCAAATTCATGTAAAGGCATTTATTGTTCCTCCAATATTTATAACTTGAAAGTTGAAAGCTAAAAACTTAAAGTAAAGACAAAAAATAAAGGTATCTGACAGGGTCTTGCATGTCCCATGGGGGCTGGCAAAGCGCTGACAGATACTATTTCACGATTCTTGAGGTGTTTCAAAAAGGTAATGGTCCACCAGCATGCAGATGATGTGTCCGGCTGCAATATGCACCTCCTGGATGATGGGGGTTGATTCTTCTTCCACCACTAGAAGGTGTGTGCAGCATGTCTGCATGGCTGCGCGCCCCTTTTTCCCGGTGAGCCCCACGGTGACCATGTCCATGTCCCGGGCCTGATGCAGGGCCCTGTTGATGTTTTCGCTGCCTCCGGAAGTGGAAATTCCCACCAGGACATCCCCAAGGTTCCCCAGGGCCTTGACCTGCTTTGCAAACACTTCGTTGAAATGATAATCATTGCTTATAGCTGTAAGGATTGAGGTATCCGTTGTCAGGGCAATGGCCGGCAGAGGCGGCCTCTCCAGGAGAAAGCGATTTACGAATTCAGCCGCCAGATGCTGGGCATCAGCAGCACTGCCCCCGTTTCCGCAGAAGAGGACCTTGCCCCCGGCCACCATGCTGGAGGCAATCATCCTGCTGATGTCTGCAAGCTCCTGGGCGTTTTCCTCGAAAAAAATGTCCCTGGCTCTGGATCCGGCCCGGGCGTAAGTGCTTATAGTATCCAGACTTTTGTCCGGCATATATTCTCCTGGAGACAAATCCGGTATTTTTTGAACAAGTTGTTTTTTATTGCTGGGCCTGTACCCAGGGGTTTCCTCGAAAGATTCAGTTTGCTACCGGAAACCCTTTATTCCTCATTTCCCGATGGAAACGGATTAACTTATAGGCTTTACAAAGGCATTGGTCAATTCCGGTGCCTGTTCAAATTTGGATCAGCTTATCTCTTTTCTTTTGCTGCTGATTCAATTATTGCATATATGGAACTATGGCCAAGCTATGCCGGAGACTTTTAAGTGTCCCAGACCAGAGAGAACAATTTACTGCAACAACCTTCCTGCCTGATTTTAATCGGTATGCCGGGTTCGGGCAAGTCCACCCTGGGCAGACTTTTGTGTGCGGACAGAAAGTACGCCTGGGTGGATACGGATTATCTCATGCAGGCCTGGTGGGGGATGCCCCTGCAGGCTGTTTTGGACCACCTTGGTCTCGAGGGTTTTCTGGATGCCGAGGCGGAACTGGTAAGTTCCATAAATCTGCGTCAAGCGGTTGTTTCCACTGGAGGAAGCGTGGTTTACCGTCCCCGGGCCATGCAGCACCTGGAAAATATTGGCCGCATTATTTATTTAAGGGCCCAGCCGGAAATCATTTCCAGGCGCATAAGGGATGCCCGCAACAGGGGGATGGTGGTACAAAAAGGCCTCAGTCTGGAGCAGGTTTACTCCCAGCGCAGGCCTTTGTATGAAAAATATGCCCAGCTGGTTCTGGACACGGACACACAAAGTCCGGAGCAGTGTGTAGAGGTTATAAGGCAGTGGCAGCAAAAGTTAAGAAACTGATGCCCAGGGTGGTTTTCAACAAACTGGAGAAACTGTACCAGGAGATGCAGGAAAGCTATGACCAGGTTGCAGCTGAAATAGACTTTACCTGCCATGGCTGTCCGGACAACTGCTGCAACAGTTTTTTCCGGCACCATACCAGGGTGGAATGGGCCTATTTCTGGAAAGGCCTGGATGAATGCCGCCCGGAGTTACGCCGGGAGATTGTAAAACGGGCCGGAGAGTATGTGGAGCAGATGCAAAGGGATTTGTCCCTGGGCAGGGACCCTTTGATCATGTGTCCGGTAAATTTTGACGGCTGGTGTGTTTTATACCGGCACAGGCTTATGATCTGCCGCCTGCACGGGGTGCCCAGCACCCACACAGCTCCCGGAGGTCAGTCCAGGGATTTTCCAGGCTGCTTCAGGTGCCGGGAAAAGACTGAACTCCTGAGCCATGTCCCCAGGGGGGACCGGACCAGGTTCTATCACCAGCTGGCCTGGTTGGAGCAAAGTTATGTCGGCCCCAGAATAGTAAAAATGGACAAGGTCAATCTGACTTTGGCGGAGATGATTGTGCATGGACCTCCTTTTAAATAACAACTCAGGGTTCAGGGATTTTCAGCAGGAGGCGACTGGCGGGTGGTCCTGTTGCCTGGAAAAGCAAACCAACCGGGGGCGGTCATGAAGAAAACAGTGCCAGGATGTATTTTTCTTTTGTGCACGTTGTTCATACTGGCGGGATGTACGCATATGAGCGTCAAGCACTTGAGCTCCAATCCTGTAAGCTTCGATCAGGAAGAAGAGTTGCAGATGCGCTACTGGGATTTTTCCTACGTCAACCAGGTGGAAAATGATCACTATCTGATCCACGGCACTGCTTATCCCAGACAGGAAAACCTTCCCGGCTGGGGTAAATGGATGCACAACCTCTGGATAACTGCTTACCTCAGTGATGAAGAAGGAAGGGTGCTGGCCAGAGACCTTAAGGTTTATCCCACTCAGGAATTGGATTCCCAAGCCGGGGTCCCCATGGAATTCAGGCTCAAGCCGGAAAAAATGCCCTCATCAGAAGAAATATTTATAACCTTCGGGTATCGCATGCAGTTGACCGAGGACCGCTATACCGACCCTTCACGGCAAAGACCGCTTACCGGGGAAAAAAGCGTTTTTTTTGCAAGTGAAAAGGCCCTGGCCAGGTAGATACCTGTTTCTTGGAATGAGGCAGGCCTCCCGGCAATGGATATTGATAACTTAACCCCCAATATGTTCCAAGAGGCAAGAGATGACCCAGGAAGAAGATTTTTTACATCAGGAGCATCTGTGCATACTTGAAGAGGTGGAAAAAGGCTTCAATATAGGTATAATCGGTACGGGAACCGGTCTTGAATCCATCCTGGACCTGACCCGCAATCCCGACCTGGAAGAGTTTTTTCCAAGGCTCAATCTTGTTGCCCTTGCTCAGCCTCACTCCAGGGACAGACGTCTGAAAAAAGCCCTGGACATGGGGGTAAAGCTCTACGAGTCCTACCACGAGATGCTGAAAAATCACCCGGAAATCAACCTGGTCCTTGAGCTGACAGATAAGCAGCATATGATTAAGAAGCTGCGCAAGACCCTCCCGCCTCATATCTCCATGGTGGATCACAACGCCGCCTCCTTTCTGTGCGGGATGCTTATTATGGCCGAGGTGAGCACCAAGTGCAGACTGAATCTGAATCAGCAGCGGGCGCTTTTCGAGGCGGTCACTGACCAGATTCAGGATGATATGCTGCTACTGGATAAAAGCGGGATTATCCAGGATGTGAACATGAACGTCATCAAGAGGCTTGACATGCAGAAGGAGGCGATCACAGGCAGGTTATGCTGGGAGGTCTTTGCTTGTGCTGATGGTAATGCCGGGCCAAAGTTCAGCAGCAGCGAGTGTCCTTTCAACAAGACCCTTGAAGAAGGCCGGCCGGCAGAGGCCATGCAGACCTGGGTGGATGAACATGGCCGGGCACGTTACTTCAGGATCTATACATACCCTGTTTTTGATGCAGCAGGGAAGCTCTCCAGGGTGGTGGAAATGCGCCGGGACATAACCGTGCGCACAGAGATGGAAAAGCGTCTGCAGCAGTCGGAAAAGCTTGCAGTCATAGGTGAGCTGTCCACCTATATCGCCCACGAAATCAGAAATCCTCTTTTCGCCATAGGAGGCTTCGCCAATGCAGTGCTTAGAAACCCTGACCTGGATAAAGTTTCCAGGGAAAAGGTAAACATAATCCTGCAGGAATCGAAGCGACTGGACAAGATACTTAAAAGCATCATCAATTTTGCCAGGCCCACCGAGCCGCAGGAGAAGGAAATAAACGTCAACGAGATCCTTGAAGATATCATGCACCTGTTCAACCTTACCTGTGAAGAACAGGGTATACATGTGGATACCCGCCTGGACCCTGCTCTGGCCAATGCCAAGGGAGACCCGGGACTCTTGAAGCAGTGTCTCATCAACTTGATCAAGAATGCCCTGGAAGCCATGCCAGAGGGCGGTACATTGAAGCTGGAGACTTTTGTGGAGTGGGAGTTCGTGGTGATTGAGGTGAGCGATACAGGAAAGGGAATTCCCAAGGAGATCCGGGACAAGATTTTCAACCCCTTCTATTCCACAAAAGAGAATTCCGGTGCAGGTCTGGGCCTGGCCATGACCAAGAAGATCATGGACGACATGGGAGGCAGTATTGACCTCTTGAGTCAGGAAGGAAAAGGGACCAGCATCGCCGTTCGCCTCCCCCTGTTCCCTGCCATGCCCGAGGATATGTAATGACCTGTCCTGCCCGGTGTAACGTCCGGCAGTTGCCGGAAAAGGTCTGGTATAAACAAGGGAGTTGAAAATGCCTGCAAAGATGATGAAATTTTTAGTCTACCTGGCCATTCTGGCGGGAATGTGTCTACTTACAGCCTCCAAGGTTCCGGCTTCCCCCCGGGAGGCGCTTTTCTTTCCTGACTCCGCCCGGGTCTGGGATGCAGGAGAGTTTGAAGTAAAGGACAAAAACTCCAGGGAGGCAGTGAGGCTGGAACTACCGGCCCAGGCCGATCCTTCCACGTTTTTTGTGCGTCCTGAAGACCCGGATCAGTTTTCGATTACAGATGTGCAGTGGTCCAGGACCGATCCGGAAGATTCCATGTCTGTCAGGGATCTTCGCCAAAAAATCCGGGAGCATGAAAGCAGCAGGCAAAAGCAGGAAGCTGTGCTCAAGGCTTATGAAGCCAGAATAGCTTTCTGGGAATCCCGCAGAGACCACCACGAGGATGCAGGCCGGATGGATGAGGTGGCCACGCACATTTTTGAAGCCTTAAAGCTCGCCTATCAGGAGAAGTCCAGGGCAGGGGATGAGCTGAAGGAGATTGAGAATAAGCTTCAGGAGCTTCGAGACAGGTTGAGAGAGATTACCGGAGAAGAGCAAAAGACCTGGGAGGTGCTTGTATTTCTGGATGGTGCGGACGGTTCAGGTACTGCAGGCATATCCTTCAATTACATCCTGTCCGGGTGCGGCTGGGAGCCTGAATACCGGCTGCAGGCGGATTCCGCAGAAGGCAGGGTGCAGTTCACATGGCAGGCCAGGGTCTGGCAGAGCAGCGGACATGACTGGAAGAATACCCATATCAGTCTGGCCACCCTGCAGCCGCAGATTGATCTGGATCCTCCCGGCATACCGGACTGGATTGTCCGTCCGGTGCCGAAAATTGGTTTACCCGGCCCAAGGGATGTCAGGATGGCGGTGATGGAGACTGCCGCAGACGAAGCCCCAATTCAGGAGCGCCGGGGACAGTTTTCAGTCTGGCATCTGGGAGAGCAGGACCTGGCTGCCGGGGAAAGGCCCAGGATAAAGATCCAGGAGGAGTCCTGGCCTGCAGAGTTTGTCCGCCTGCTGCGTCCCAGCAGAAGCGACAAGGGTTTTTTACGGGCACAGTTGGAGCTTGATGAAGTGCAGAATATTCCCCGGGGCGAGGCCATGTTTTATCATGACCAGGCCATGATGGGACGTCGGGATTTCAGTTTTACCGGTACTGAGAAAACGCTTTATTTCGGCGAGGACCCCTTTGTTACCGGGGAGAGCATCACAAAAGCCAGTGCCTCAGGTACCAGGGGGATTATCCGGGAGCGCCAGACCTACAGATGGCATTTCCTGGTGAATGTGCACAACCATCACGACCATCCTGTACGCATCAGGCTGGAGGAACCAAGACCGGTTCTGGGTGACGACAATATGCAGGCCTCCTTTGACCTTACTCCTGAACCGGACAGAAAAACAGAATCGCTTTTCCTCTGGGAAATGGAACTGGACGGGGGAGAAAAGCGGGAGGTGGACCTGCAGATGAAGATACAGGCGCCGGGAGACATGGATGTGGACTGGGGCTGGAGAAGCAGGTAGCTGTCCCGGTATCAATGTGTACCTTCTTCACTGTGCCTGAAGAACATGTCCAGGCATAAAACGCTCAGGGCGGCAGTTTCCCAGCGCAGCACCCGGGGGCCCAGGCAGGCGGTTTTGAAGCCGTCCTGCACCAGCACCTGGAGTTCATCCCGGGTAATTCCCCCTTCCGGGCCTATGGCTACCAGCCTGTCCTGTCGGGGTTCTGCCTGATAAAGGCTCATGAGGTTATTTTTGTTTTCCTGCTCCCACAGGACGATCCTTACAGGTATATTCCTAGCATATTGCAACAGTTCCAGCACATTCCCGGAAAGGAATACAGGCTCAGGAAACCAGGGGTTGCGGCTTTGCTTGGCAGCGGCAACTATTTTTTTGTGCCAGTTGTCCTGGCTGGCCTGGTCCATCCGGCCCTGGCTGTTTCTTCCGTTCCAGAAAACCAGTTTCCATACCCCGAGTTCAACCGCCTTTTCCAATAGCCAGGAACGCCGGAAGCTTTTGTTCCAGCCCAGAGCCAGGTGCAACCTGGTCTGCGGCCTTGGCACCCTCCAGATATTTTCCGGGAACAAGCCGGCTTCTTTTCTGCTGCTGACCCGGACCTGGAAAATACCCATTCTGCCCAGCCCATCCAGGACACGGATCTTTTCACCGGGAGTAATGCGCAGCACCCGGCTTAAATGGTGGGCTTCATCAGGCTCCAGGCAATAAGGCTCCTGCCATTTTTCCGGGGGTAGATAAAAGGTGTGCATTGACAATGGGGCTTGGCTGTTACTTGCAAAGGATGTTTTCCAGGATGAACTCACTCACCTTCTCACCGGCTTCCTGCAGGCTCAGGTGGTCGTTTTCCAGGATCATCTCGGCTTCAGGGTCCATCTCGAACTCCTGGTCCACACCGATGACCATTCCCAGTCCGGGAACATCGCGACCGGTCTTTTTTCTTTCCAGAGCCTTGTCGTAAAGCTCTGCCATGACCTGCCCCCCGGGCCTGGAGCGCTCCCTGTGCATGGCAGTGTTCAGGGTGCAGTGGATATGTATCTCTGCAAAAGCAGGGACCTGGTCTCGAACCATTTTGCGCATTTCAATCCTGGGGGCAGTGGCGTCCATAAGCACCAGACGTCCCTCCCTGGCGGCCTCCACCGCCTCCCGGGAAAAGAGTTGGTAGGCCTGTTCCCGTTCTTCCCTGGTGTATTGGGGGCTGGGAAAATATATCCTGCGCCGGTCATCCATACGAAGCAGCACCGGGTCAAAGCCCTTGTCCCGGAGACTGGCCAGGACAAAATCGCAGATGCTGCTTTTGCCGCATCCTGGAAGTCCGGTGAACCAGATTGCTGTTCCGGGTTGTTGAGGATCTCTTCCTGTATTTCCATCCAGGCCGGATGCTGTACAAAACAGGCCTGATGCGGCTGCGGCAATAGTCTGCATGAGCCTGAACCCCGCCTTGGCTTTTAAAAAGTTTCAGAAGCAGTTATGTTATCCTGCTTATCAAGGCCTGCTCTGCAGGGCAACATTATTTACAGGACTGTGATCCTGGCCACTACGGGGGATTGTATGCTGCCAGGGCGGCATATAAAGTTTATTTTCAGGTATAACAGGCTGTTAGCTAAAAATCGATATTTTTTTGAAAATATTTCTTGACAGGGGTTGTCATATTCACTTAGTTATCTTTCAACGCACATATCAAAATATCTTTATATGGAAATAAATTGGATATTGTTCGACTTTTTAAATCCCTGGGCGATGAAACCAGGCTTCGTCTGCTGCACATGCTGCTGCACCATGAGCTGAATGTGAACGAGCTGGTTCGCATCACGGGTATGGGCCAGTCTCGAATCTCCAGGCATCTGAAGATCCTTGCGGACTCAGGGCTTCTTCAGTCCAGGCGAGACGGCAGTTACATATATTACAGCAAGGTCGGCGATGCAGATCTAGCTCATCTTACTGACTTTATTGTTCAGGCGGGCAGTTCCAGGCAGGATTTTGCTGCTGACCTGAAAAAATCCAGGGAAGTTCTGGATGAGCGCAAGCACAAGGTCAAGAATTTTTTCAACAGCCTTGTGGATGACTGGGATCTTTTAAAGCAGGAAGTGCTCGGGGACTTCAGTTTAAAACTTATCGCGGCCCGGGAGGCTGCAGGAGCCAGAACAGCAGCTGATCTGGGGTGCGGGACCGGGGAAATGCTTTTGGAGCTTGGCAGACACGCACAGCGGGTCATTGGAGTGGACAGTTCCACAGGGATGCTGGAAAAATCCAGGCAAAGGCTTTACGGTTCCGGGATAAATGCTGACCTCAGGCTGGGGGAGCTGGAGCATCTTCCCATTCGAAACGGCGAAACCGACCTGGTGGTCATGGAAATGGTCCTGCGCCATGTAGCAGTACCCCTGGAAGGGTTAAAAGAGGTCTGCAGGATCCTGGAGCCCGGAGGAAAGTTTGTCATGGCTGATTTTGACAGGCACGACCTGGAAGAGATTCGCTACAGGTATGGAGGTGTCTGGGCAGGCTTCGATCAGGAGCACTTAAGAGACTGGCTGCAGCAGGCTGGTTTGGATCTTCTGGAGCTAAAACAGCATCAAGTGCATCAGGAGCTTAGCATAAATGTCTGTCTGGCTGTCAAATCGGGATAGGCCTGCCGGGGATAGAGGAGCAAAAACATAGTGTTTACCGTGGTCAACAATTAAAAATTTTTTCGCATAACAAACCAAACCTAAAATAAGGAGAACACAGAATGGACAAAGGAAATCATTACGAAGTAAAGGATATGTCCCTGGCATCCCAGGGCCATAAGAACCTGGAACTTGCCGAACTCAACATGGGAGCCCTGCTCAAGGTCAGGGAGCGCTTTGCCAAAGAAAAGCCTTTGAAAGATATCCGCATAGGACTGGCCCTGCACGTGACCAAGGAAACAGCCATCCTTGTGCGTACTCTGATGGCCGGGGGCGCTGATGTGGCCATTACCGGCTGCAACCCTCTGTCCACCCAGGATGACGTGGCCGCTGCCCTGGCTGATGAGGGAGTCAAGGTCTGGGCCTACAAGGGCGAGACCAAGGAAGACTACTACCGTTATATCAACAAGGTTATCGAGTTCAAGCCGCATATCACCATTGATGACGGCTGCGACCTGGTTTCCGAAATTCATAAGAATCACACCCATCTGATCCCGGATATCATCTGCGGCTGCGAAGAAACCACCACCGGCATTATCCGGCTCAAGGCCATGGAAAAGGACAATGCCCTGAAGTATCCCATGATTGCGGTCAATGACAACATGACCAAGCACCTGGTGGATAATTACTACGGTACAGGACAGTCCACGGTGGACGGAATCCTGCGGGCCACCAACGTGCTGCTGGCAGGCAAAAACTTCGTAGTTGTCGGCTACGGCAGCTGCGGCAAGGGTGTGGCCAAAAGAGCTCAGGCCATGGGAGCCAACGTCATTGTCACCGAAGTGGATCAGTTCTGCGCCCTGCAGGCTGCTTACGACGGCTTCAGGGTGATGAGGATGGAGGATGCAGCCAGGGTTGGCGACATCTACTGCACAGTCACCGGCAACAAGCATGTCATCCGCATGGAGCATGTAAAGAATATGAAAAACGGTTCCATCCTTTGCAATTCCGGGCATTTCGATAATGAAATCGATATTCCGGCACTGGAAAAGGCAGCAGAGTCCAAAAGAGAGGTACGTACCTCCATGGATGAGTATATCGTTGGCGGAAAAAAGATCTTTGTTCTGGGTGAAGGCCGTCTGGTCAACCTTGCTGCTGCCGAAGGCCACCCAAGCGAAGTTATGTCCACCTCATTCTGCGGGCAGGCCCTGGCCTGTGAGTTCGGTGTGCAGAACAGGGGCAAGATGGAAAACAAAGTCCTGCAGCTCCCTGTAGAGCTCGACGACGAGATTTCCGGGCTGCAGCTCACTGCCATGGGCATTGAGATTGATGAGCTGACCCAGGAACAGAAAGATTACCTGGATTCCTGGGAAGAAGGCACATAATCAGAAGTCAGATGACAGAAGTCAGATGACAGAGAAGAATGCCGGGCACGAAAGGTGTGCTACAGTCAGGGGAAAGTAAAACAAGGGTGGAGAATCAGGAAGACAGGTTCTCCACTTTATCCTCTGGATCAAGTTTTAAACTGTAAGGAGAAGACGCCATGATAGGATCACAAGGCAAGTATTTTTTCACTTCGGAGTCTGTTTCCGAAGGTCATCCGGACAAGGTATCCGATTATATTTCCGATGCCGTTCTGGACGCGCTTAT
>PWFB01000187.1 GCA_003553695.1 Desulfonatronospira sp. | reverse complement strand
TAAAACCCCTGGCCAGCCTGGCCCTGGCCCTTTTTGCCCCGGTGCTGGTCTTTGACTCCATGACCAGGCATGCCGTGTCTTTCAGCGACCTCGGGGTGCCTTTTGTTTTCATGCTTTTTCTCACCGGCCTGCTCATAGCCCTGGGAATCCTGCTGTCATCCGCCATGCGCCTGGACCCGGGAGAGAAAAACTCCTTTATCCAGGGTGTGTCCATGATCAACGTGGGCAATTTCGGCCTGCCCCTTATCCACCTCACCTTAGGGCAGGAGGCAGTGCCCCTGTCCATCGTCTACTTCGTGATTTTCAACATTCCCCTGTGCACCCTGGCCATATACATGAGCAGCGATCAGACCAGGCTGAGAGAAATCATGCTGGATGTAGTGCGCATTCCAATATTTCACGCCTTTTTGCTGGCCCTGGTCTTCTCATGGCTGGACATATCCGTGCCCGGCGGAATCCAGCAGGGGCTGCAGCTTATAAGCGCCGGTGCCATACCACTTCTCATCTTTATCCTGGGTCTGCAGCTGGCTGCCATCTCCCTGTCTTCCCTGCAGGACAGGCTTTTGAGATTCGTCGCAATAGTATCCGCAGCCAGTGCAGTCCGGCTCGTGGTCTCACCCCTGGCTGCAGTGTGTATTCTTTATTTCTTCCCGATATCGCAGCTGGAAATGTCCGTGGCTGTTCTGCAGACTTCCGCCCCGGCAGCCATACTGCCCCTTATGTACGCCATAAAGTTCAACAAGTCACCGGAACTACTGGCGGCAATAATTCTGTTTACCACTGTCCTGTCAGGAATCACCCTGCCGGTTATAATTCAGTATCTATGAAGCTGACTTTATGGGATCAGGTCCCAGGGATTAATTTTTCAGGTAGAATCAGCAGATATCCCGGACATGAGAGGAAAGATAGTCATACCTGCCCAAGGCGGATTCAAAAACTGCGCAGTTTTTTTGAATCCCTGGCTGCCATGCGCACCAATCCAGCCGAGACCTGCGCCAGCATCATGCTCTGCCTGGCCCACCAGGCCAGCTTCCTTCTGGGTAGGCAACTAAAACGCCTGGAACAGGATTTTCTGGAAAAAGGCGGCCTCACCGAGGGCATGTATCACCCCCGGAGCAGGTCCCGGCAGGGGGGATTCCGGGAGCCTGCCGCTCCATGGAAGGTGCAGCCTGGCAGGTCCGACAGGCCGGACTCGTCAAACCAGTCACAGCAATCGGACCTGTCAGACACTTCGCCCTTTCAGCTTAGCCATGCTGCAAAAGTAGAATACTTTACGCACAACCGGTCACAAGCAGAGAGACCGGTTGTGCGCGGTGGGAAAATCCAAGGAAAGCTTCGTCGAAGAAAAGACAGCTCTGCCAGTGAATCAATCAGCGCTGATGGCATCCAATACAGGATGTGGGAGCCTCATCGTAATCCCTGTGACACCAGTCCATGCACATCTGGTGATAAGCATCCTCGAAATAAAAGATATCCCCCTGCATGCGGGTTCCGGCCATGATGACATTTTCCACCGGTTCGTTTTCATACATGTCATGGCACCCGAACTCCATGCAGCCCATATGGGTGTCGCCGGTATGGTGGCAGTACTCGCAGTCATAATCAAAATGCACGTCATGGGAAAAGGGCACCGGCGCCAGTCTCTTTTCACCGTACTTTTCCTCATACTCCACAGGAGGATAAAGCATCATATCCTCTGGATAATATCCTTCGTGCTGATAGGTCAGTCCTGCGTACAGGGCAGGCAGGGCCAGAAACCCCAGCACAAAAATAATTAAAACGCCGACAACCAGAGACCTCTTCATCACCACTACCTCCTTGACTTTAGACATTGTTACGTAAAGAACAATGTCTAATAATTAAGTCAAGACCACTTGGAATGTCAAACAAATCATTGTTTTTTCCTGAATCGGGAAAACAAGAAAAAACAGCAGGGGCAGACCCTGTGTCTGCCCGGCTTATCCCCGCATAAGAGACGGCAGCGGACGAAATCCACATCATATAATCCTGTAAAGCGGCCCCCCTCTGGCACCCAGTTCATCCACCCTTTTCTCCACCCCGGGATCGGGGTCCAGTATCGGCGGATGGTAGGACTTCAGCCTGGCATCAATGACAATACCCTTTTCAGCACCCCAGTGCTTGCAGTGTACAAAGGACCCCATGCCGTAGGTATCCGTGGCCGGGTCCGAACGGGTGAATACCGCCCACAGAAAATTGTCCCAGCACCGGGTGACAAAATCGCTGTCATCCACAACCACCACCAGAGGAAAGTCCTGCATCCCGGCAGCTTCATTCAAGCTTGCTGCCAGTTTGTCCATTTCCGGATCATGGGTGTCGCGCTCCTGAGTACTCCGGGGTCCCTGAACAGCCATGATGCCCGGGGCCATGAAGCGCGGGTTTGAAAAATCGCCCAGGGGCAAATCCCTGGGAAGCTTCATGCCCAGTCTTCTTTTGACCTCTCCGGCAGCGGCCATGATAAGTTTTGAGCCCTGATTGAGGCTTATGCCGGAGTAATCCAGGGTATCCATGGTGGTCCTGGTGATGAAATGCAGATCCCTGGAAAAATCCATGCGCTGCAGCACATGCTGCAGAAAGCGCGGGATATGTTTGGCCGAAAGTCCCGGATCATCCTCCAGGGCTGCGACAATCAGGTACTTGGCCAGGGAGGTCTGACTCTGGCCCAGAAGATTCATGGCATTGGTCAAGAGCTCCTGGGGTTGTCTCTGCCGGGCGAAGGGCACGTAGCTTTCCCGTCCCACAGCCAGGAGCAGGGGATGAACGCCTGCAGCATCCACTGCATGCACCTCGCGTACCCCGCTGAATACCGTGGGGATCAGCTGGGC
Organism: Desulfonatronospira sp.; assembly: GCA_003553695.1. Taxonomy (GTDB): domain Bacteria; phylum Desulfobacterota; class Desulfovibrionia; order Desulfovibrionales; family Desulfonatronovibrionaceae; genus Desulfonatronospira. The sequence goes on along the minus strand of PWFB01000187.1, from coordinate 8,073 downwards.
TGTGAGCTCATGAATGAGGTCTCCAAATACTGTGTCTTCCTGGGGCGGGCGGCCCACAGTGGTAAAGGGCCACACAGCGTCCACCCGGTGGTGCACCTTTTCCACCCTGAGCACCGGAAAGTCGTGGCGCAGGCTGTAATAACCCAGGTGATCCCCGAAGGGGCCTTCAGGCAGTTCCCTGCCGGGGACAATACGGCCAGAAATGCAGAAATCGGCTTCCGCAGGCATGGGCAGGCCGTTGGCAGCCCGGACCATCCTCATGCGGTGCCCCCCCAGGGCCCCGGCAAAGACCATCTCCGGGACGTTTTCCGGCAGGGGCATCACTGCAGCCATGGTCATGGCCGGCGACCCCCCCACAAAGACATTGACTTTGAGGGGCTCGCCCGCCTCCAGGGCCAGCTGGTGATGATGCCCTATTCCCCTGTGGATCTGGTAATGCAGCCCCACTTCCCTGTTGGTCCGGAATTCATTGCCTGTAAGCTGCACCCGGTACATGCCCAGGTTGGACTGCATAATTCCGGGTCTGGCTGGATTCTCGGAATATACCTGGGGCAGGGTGACGTAGGCCCCGCCGTCCAAGGGCCAGGAAATGAGCTGCGGCAGACGTTCTATGGTGGTTTCTCCCCTGGATATGGGTCCCTGGGAGACGCGCTTGGGCATTGTCCTGGCCAGCATGGGCAAAACGTCCAGGTATTTCCAGGGTGCCTTGAAAAAGAGCAGGGGATCGATTTTAAGTTTGAAAAGCCGGTCCAGGGTATCCAGTGTATCCCGGAAAATGTAGCGTGCACGCTGCATGGTTCCGAAAATATTCCCGACCATGGGAAAGGTGGTGTTCTTGACGTTGGTGAAAAGCAGCGCCGGGCCTTTATTCTGAAACACCCGGCGCTGGATGGCACCTGCCTCCAGGTAGGGATCGACTTCCTCTCCGATGCGGACCAGATCTCCCCTGGCCTCCAGGTCCTGCAGGCATTGGCGCATGTTTATATAACCCATTTAATCTCCTGTGTTTGACGTGAACCCTTCTCTGGCAGCTGAAACCGGAGGATGCACTGATAAAATCCTGTTGAATGTTGAATCAATGAGCGTTAAAGGTCAAGGCCGGATCAATAGAGCAATATAGGATGACAGACAAGGAAATAAAATTATGAACCAGGACATGCACACCCCCGGGCAGCATTCCCGGAGCGCATACCCTGCCCTGCCCCGGGTGGCTGTGGGTGCGGTGGTAAAACTTAAAGGCAGTTTTCTGCTGGTCCAGAGGGCCAACCCCCCGTCTCAGGGCCAGTGGTCCATCCCCGGAGGCAAGATAAGGCTTGGAGAAAGCATGCAGCAGGCTGCAGAACGCGAGGTCCTGGAGGAGACCGGGGTTACGGTCCGGGCAGGCCTGCCATTACTTACCTTTGATCTCATTCACCGTGATGAAGCAGGCGGCATCCTTTTTCACTACGTTATCGTGGACCTTTGGGCCGAATATATAAGGGGGCGGATCCGGGCCGGGACAGACGCAACCAGGGCCGCGTGGATCGCCCCGGAAAACTTTGCGGACTACAAGTTAAGCCCCACCACCCTGGATCTTCTAACCTCGCTTTAGTTTTCATCTGCGGATGACGTGTACATTGCCCTGACGCATCCAGAAGTCGATTTTCTTTACCAGCCAGACCCTGATGATTTTCCTGGTCTGGGGAATAAGCACCAGCAGGCCCATGAGATCGGTAATAAATCCCGGGGTCAGAAAGACCAGGCCGGCAGCAAATATAAGAAACGCATCCAGGATGTCGTGAGTGGGCGGAATCCCCTGCTGCAGGTTGGTGCGCAGCCTGAACATGGTATAGGCCCCCTGCATCCTGGCCAGAAATGCACCCACAAAGGCGGTCCCTATGACCAGAGCTATGGTCCACAAGGCCCCTATGTGAGATCCGATCTTGATGAGTACGTAAATCTCCACAATGGGCAGAATTACAAACGCGGCGAATATTTTTAAAAACATACTTTTTCTCTGGGTTCTTTACCCTGCCTGTGCCGGCTGTCCCGGCTGTTTGCCTTTTCTCTGGGCGAATTTTGCCCAGTTGGTGAACTGATACAGATAAAGCATTATCCCGGCCTGAAAAACCATGGAAATAAACATGGCCATCCATATCCCGGTGGCCTCACGGATGACCAGATGCCCCAGGATGTAGGCCAGTGGGACCCTGATAAGCCACGAGGCCGCCCCCATGCCGAACATCTGGTAAAGCGTGGCCCCGGCCCCGGTCAGGGCTCCGCCCAGGACCATGGCCACCAGCAGAAAGGGAATGGCCGCCATGTTATACTTGAGATAATTAACAGCCTCCCGGCTCACCTCCGGGTCCGGGGCCACAAAACCGGCCACCGGCTCAATCACCTGCCACATGGCAATGGTCAGAAGGCTGACCGACACCAGAGCCACCAGCATCACCTGGTAACCGATCTTTTTGGCACCCTGCACGTCCCCCCTTCCCAGGCAGTTGCCCACCAGAATGGAAGCGGTGAAGTTGAAGGCCACCCCGGGCAGAAAAAGAAGCGACTCCACCCGCAGCCCGGCGCTCATGCCGGCCAGAGCCACCACACTGCCCACTGGAAGGGCCGCGGTAATGGCAAAAAGCACCAGATAGGCCGAGTGCCAGACCACCTGAACCAGGCCAGCCGGCCAGGCCACCTTGAACAGATAGGGCCAGGCCTTTTTGATCCAGCGCCAGGGGGCAAAGCTCTGACGCTTCAAAAAACCCTGGCGGTAAAGGATAATAAGATTAAAGAGCACTCCGCAGAGTACCGCGCCGAAAGTAGTCCAGGCCAGGCCCTTATAGCCGAGCCTGGGAAAACCCCACCACCCAAGTCCCAGGGCAAGATCCCCGAAGGTGTTCACCGCGGTCACGATCATCATGGAATACAAAGGGATCATGACCTTCTGCTGCGCCCGGAACATGGCGTTGCAGATAATGAGCAGGTAATACCCGGGCAGAATATACAAAAAAACCTGCAGGATATACCCGGCCACGGGCAGTACCTCGTCGGACAGCTGCAAAAGGTCCAGAAGGACATCCTTTAACAGAAGCCCCGCCGCCAGAAAAATGAAACCCAGGCAAACCCCGATCTCCAGGCCCAGCCCGATGTATCTTTTTACCCGGAGCATGAGCCCAGCTCCCCAGGACTGGCTGATGGCGGCCACGCTGCCGTTGGCCAGAGCTATGGCCACTACCAGAAAGAAAAAAAGGGCCTGGGTGATCATACCCATGCTGGCCTGGACTTCCCGCCCCAGGCGTCCTGCCACCCACACGTCCACAAATCCTATGAGGAAATGAAAGAACATCATCAGCAGCTGCGGCCAGGCCAGGGTCCAGATAGTTCTGTAGGAGCCTTTTTCAGGCATTAAGACGCGAGTCCAGAATTTTGCATTTCATGTGACATGCTTAAGTATTAAAAAAGCCCTGGCCTGCCCTGGCATGGGGAACTCATCAAAAAAGAACATCCACAAGACCCTCTCCCCACAGAGCCATGAGCCAGCTTTCCACCACCAGGAGCCCGGCGGTGATTCCGAAAAGAACATCCACCCGCTGCAGGCTTTCCTGCATTTCCACAGCCCTAAGGGTCAGGATGCCCAGCCCGAAACCCGCAGCCAGGCCGAAGAGGTGCGCCCCCAGGTCTGTATTCTCGCCCCCGACGCCCAGCATGGCCAGCAGGGCCAGACCCAGGACAAAGGCATTGCCCATGGACAGCCTGGAAAACTTCACCGAGTGTATGGACATGATCCCCACCGCAGCGAACACGGCCGTGGAAAAACCGATGCTGTTGTGGGCCGGAGACATGACCAGGGCGTTTATATAGTTGCCCAGGGCCCCGGCAGCCAGGATGGTCAGCCAGCCCAGGCCCAGGCCCAGCCTGGAGCATACTGCCACCACAAAGGGAGCGCCTATGATAACATTGCCCAGGACATGGGCCGGATCCCCGTGCAGGGTCAGGGCGGTAATGGTGCGCCACCACTCCCCGTCGGCAATTATCTTGGAGGCATTGGCACTGCCCTGTTCCAGCCAGGGCAGAAACTGCCATTCCGACTGCCCCAGCCCTTCGTAGACCACGGTAAAAAATAGGAGCAAAAGAGACAGAACAAAAAGGGAACTGACCGCATTCTGCTGCCTGGGCGCCTGGGCCGGCTCGTACTTCTCCAGCTCCACTTCCTCTTCTTCGTAGCGACGCACCTCTTCCACAGCCCGGGGCGCCTGAGAAACAGGGACCATGATCCGCCCTTGCTCCCAGTGATAATCCACGCCCATGGCAATGAGCACCAGCTCCCATTCCTTTTTTTTGCTCCCATCCCCCCTGTACAGCCCCAGAAGGTCCAGCTCCTTTATGAGATCCCTGTATTTTTCAGACATTCATACATTTCCGGGACGTATCTGGTTTGCAGCCTTTTTGATTGTCATAACGAATTGTAACTATTCAAGATTTGCTAAAGCTTAACAATCTAAGCGTCAAGCTGCATGGTCCGGGGGGGTGGGGGGTTCCGGACCATGTTGAATAGTTACGCAGAATATTTACGCTCTCTTGCGCAGCTTACGCTTGTCCCCCACCCGCATGGTCAGCTTTTCCTTGTCCATAAATTCCATGAGGGGTATGGCAAACTTGCGCGAGAGCCCGGTAATCTCCTTAAATTCCACCGGTCCCATTTCCTCGTTTTTCTCCAGGTATCCCCTGACCTTGTCCTTTAGTTCCTGAACCGCCCCGGCTGAAAAATAAAAATCCTCGTTTATCTTCACCAGTTCCTTTTCATCCTGCAAAAGCCTGAGCACGGGGCCTGCTTCCTTCATCTCCAGGCCCAGATCTTCCAGGAGCTTTTTCACAGTAGGGGGCTGAATCCCGGCCTGTATGTAGGTCCGGGTGATCTTTTCCCGCAGCTTCTCCTGGTCCGCGGCCAGTGAGACCTTGTGCTGGGGCAGGCGGTAATACTCCTGCTCCGAGACTATCTTTTCAGCCCGTACCAGGCGCTCCAGAACAAAAAAGAACAGCTTTTCCGGGATCTCCCTGGCCCATTTCCCGGCCAGCTCCCCCCTGGATACCCCCTGGCGCATGGGAAACCTGCGATGCAGTTCCTGAAGCTCTGCCAGCATGCTTTCTTCCAGCCTTTTTACCACTTCCCCGGCCACGTAGATACGGCTTTCCTTGTCCACCAGAAATACTTCCTGCCGTCCCCCCATGAGTTGCAGCTTTTTCTGCAGTTCCCTGCTCTCCAGGTCTGTCAGGATCACCAGCTGGGCCAGGGAAAGGCCTTTGCTTCCGGCAATCTCCAGCTGCACCTGGATAAGCTCTTCGGCCCGGGCCCGGGCCAGTCTTTCCAGGGTCTGTACCTGGCTGGAAAACCTTTTTATCTTGCCCGCCAGGGGATTTATTATCCCGGCACCGGCAATTGTCCGCAGCGGGGAGTAAGAACGGATTACGCAGCGATCTCCATACACCCCGGCCATGGGGTCCTCGAAACGCACCTGACAGACACACCTTTCCCCGGGCTCCAGCTTGTCCCGGTCCAGCAGATAAATCCTGGCCAGGACCTCCTTGGCCCCGTGATGAAAATGTACCTGGGTGCGGTGCTTAAGTGGTCTGGGAGCGGACTCCAGATGGGTAAAATCCAGGTCCCAGGCCCTGGAGGGAAAAAGGGTGCCTGGCTTGCCCAGGACAAAGCCACGCTCCAGGTCCTCCACCTCCAGCGCGTGCAGGTTCACAGCTGTACGCATCCCGGCCTGACTCTCCTGGGTCTGTTCCCCGTGCACCTGAAGGGAACGCACCTTGGAGGTGATCTTTTGGGGATAAATCATGACCTCGTCACCCACCTGCACCCGGCCGGAAACAGTAGTCCCGGTGATGACCGTGCCATGCCCGCGCATAGTGAAAATCCTGTCCATGGGCAGGCGGAACAGGTCCGAGCGCCGGTGCGGCTTGAACTCCCCGGCCATCTGCCGGATATGTTTCAAAAGATCCGGAATGCCCTCACCGGTATGCGCGGAAACCGGCACCACAGGGGCATCATTGAGAAAAGTACCCTGAAGATAGTCAGAGACATCCTCCTGCACCAGTTCCAGCCATTCCGGGTCCACCATGTCCGTCTTGGTCAGGGCCACCAGGCCGGTCTGCACTCCCAGCAGGGTGCAGACATCCAGGTGTTCCCGGGTCTGGGGCATGACCCCCTCGTCCGCCGCAATTACCAGCAAAACAAAATCTATGCCCGAGGCCCCGGAAACCATGTTCTTGACAAAGCGCTCATGCCCGGGGACATCTATTATACCCAGACGCATGCCGGGCTCCAGGTCCATGAAGGCAAAGCCCAGCTCAATGGTGATGCCGCGCTTTTTTTCCTCCACCAGCCGGTCGCATTCAATGCCGGACAGGGCCTTTATGAGAGTGGTCTTGCCGTGATCTATATGCCCGGCGGTCCCCATTATGACAGGCATTGCGTCTCCTGTATCGGGTTTAGGTTAATGATCTCCAGCTTTGAAAAACTCCGAGTAGGCCAGGTAAGAGGCATAGACATCAGCCTTGCTTACAATCTCGAAGGGGCTGTGCATCCCCAGCACCCCCGGCCCGAAATCTATAATATCCATGCCGTATACCGCCAGGAATTTGGCCACAGTACCTCCTCCCCCCAGGTCCACCTTGCCGGTTTCAGCCATCTGCCAGGGTATTCCTGCGCTGTTCAGGATTCTACGCAGCCAGCCGATGTATTCGGCGTGGGCATCATTGGCTCCCACCTTGCCCCGGTGCCCGGTAAACTTGCAGAACACTGGACCGTGACCTATTAGGGAGGCGTTGAGCTTTTCATGCACGTCCTGATAATCCGGGTCCATTGCTGCATGCACGTCTGCGGATACGGCCCGGGTGGCGGCAAACATGGTCCTGGAGGGGGTCCCCGGCTCCCAGTTCTCCAGGAGTTCTTCCAGGCAGTACTGCATGAACAGGGACCTGGCGCTGCTGGAACCCTCGGAGCCGATCTCCTCCTTGTCCCAGAAAATGGCAACCCTGGTGTATTCTGGTTCACCCTGCTGCAAAAAGGCCTCCATCCCGGTAAACACACACACCCGGTCATCATGGCCATACCCGCCGATAAGCCCCTGGTCCAGGCCCACGAACCGGGCCGAACCTGCCGGCACCGCCTGCAGTTCTGCACTGTAAAGGTCTTCCTCCACAATGCCGAACTTCTGGTTAAGCAGGTGCAGGACATTCTTTTTGACCGACTTTTTTTCCGTATCCTCCCCGGAATTTTTCTTCCCCTGAGCATAAGGGACATGCCCCAGGACCACATTCAGCTTCTCCGCCTCAAAGGCCTGGGACAGCTTCTTTTCAATCTGCTTCTGGGCCAGGTGGGGCAGCAGGTCGGACACGGTAAACACCGGATCACTTTCTTTCTCACCCATGTTCACATCTATCCTGGTACCGTCTGTCTTTATTATCACCCCGTGCAGGGCCAGGGGCCTGGCCAGCCACTGGTGCTTGCGGATGCCCCCGTAGTAATGGGTCTTGGCCAGGCTCACCTGGCACTCCTCGTAAACCGGTCTCTGTTTGAGATCCAGGCGCGGGGTATCGGCATGAGCCCCCAGCAGGCGAACCCCCTGAGACAGGGGCTGATTCCCTCTCCAGGCCAGAAAGATGCTCTTGCCCTTGTGCACTTTGAAAACCCTGCTGGAACTCCAGTCCTCTGAAAAGCCGTTCTCCACCGCCCTTGAACGTACCCATTCCACTGTCTCGCGCTCTGTCTTGCACCGGCTCAGAAAATCCACGTACCTGTGAGCCAGTTTGTCCATGGCTCCCCTGTGCTTCTTACTCTTGTATACTTCCCAGCAGTTCCTGGTCTTAAACTCCATATATTCTCCTGTATTATCAGTTCGTTGCTTTTGCCTCTAAATATAGCTATTCTTTATCTGCTTCATCTGGAAAAACTAAGCGCTAGTTGTGGATTCATGGTCCGGGGGCTTTGCAAACTGGGCGTAAACTGTCTGAACGACGTAGGAAGCGTTAATCAAAACCGTAACAACACCGAACCTGATTCAAAGCATTTTACAGAATATATCCTGG
>PWFB01000050.1 GCA_003553695.1 Desulfonatronospira sp. | reverse complement strand
CATGGTAGAGCTCCGGGTGAAAAGAGAGGCTGTCCGGCCTCTGCATGTGGAGCTTTTGCAGCCCCAGGATCAGGCCGTGCTCAGAATCCGGGATTTTGCAGCCGGGAGAACCAGGGCCTCTCTCAGGGTGAGTATCGATTATCTGGGGGCAGGCAGCAGCCCGGTTTTTATTGACCTGCGCGAATCCACGGGAGGAGACCTTTTCGAGGCCCTGGACTGCGCCGCTTTGTTTATTGAGCCCGGCAAGTCCCTGGGGGGCCTTTGGACGAAAAAATCCGGCAAGACACTGGTCAACTCGCCTCCCGGGGAGAAGCTCTCAGGGCGGATAGTTGTTTTTACAGGGCCGGATACAGCCAGCGCGGCAGAGGCTTTCGCCGCAGCACTTAAATTTCACGGCAAAGCACTCCTGGCAGGAGAGCCGTCCTATGGCAAGTGCAGCACCCAGACCCGGATTTCTCTGTCCGATGGTTCAGTTCTGCAGATGACCAACGGATATGTCCTGGGCCCTGAAGAAACCCCCTGTTCTCCTGAGGGACTGCAGCCGGACATTAAAGTAGCCGGCAGCAGGCTTTACGACACAGCTTATCTGGTCCGGGAGGGTCTGGCCGCTTTAGAAGCCCAGGACGCCCTGCCGGAAACCAGGCAGCAGTATACACTGCAACAGCTGGCTGAAGAAGACCTGCTCACGGTGCGGGCGCTGCGGGCCTGGGACAGGCTGCCGTCGGGTTATGTAAGTCTGGTGCTGAATCTTGTTGAGCACGATATGGACCTTCTGGGGGCCAACCAGGTTCAGGTACGGATCTGGTCAGATAAAGCCCGGAATTCGGATGATCCGGACCTGGCCCGGCATGCAGGAGAACTCGAGTCCCTGGCGGAATATATGGAAAAAAGTTCCTGGAGGTAAACCCGGTTGGGTATGCTTACCCTGTTTAAGGAGTGAACAGTGTGAATAATGATTTATGCCTGAAATTTTTTTTGCAGCACTTGATCTGTATAGGATTGATAGTCTTTTTAGCGCTGCTTTCGCCTTGCCGGGCAATGAGTGCGGTGGACCCTGTTCTTTACACCGACAAAGAACTCTGGGCCATCGGCAACCTCTGGAAACAGACTGAAGTGGCCTGGGATGCCGAGATGCAGGCCTACCGGGATAACCTTGCACAGATTGAAAATTCACCCATGTCCGAGACCCGGAAGAAGTATTTTATGCAGCGCGAAGTCAGCCGGCACAGAGCAGTGTCTCAGGAGCTTGGTCGCAAGAGGCATCAGGTGCATCAGGCAGTGTTAAACGAATCCAGTGCCAGGGCCGGTAATTCCCGGAGCATTCTTCGACAGCGCATAGACGCCTCCCTGGGAACAAGTATAGACGACCGGGCCCATCGCGGACTGATGGGGGATCTGGATGCAGCAGGAGGAGCCGTTGCAGTGGATAATGTGGAATCCGTTCTGCAGGATATGGGGCTGGACCATTTAACGGTTACCGACAGTCCGGCAACATTAGAAGTCGGTGCTCCGACTCCCTGGGGGGACGACCCTTTTGATCTTACAGTGCATAAACAAGGCCTGCCGGCCCAGGTAGGCAGCGAATACCACCGGATCCAGATTGAAAACCATGCCCGGAACCATGAAGTTTTTGTCTCCGCCTCCATGCGTGATCCGGTTACCGGCAAAACCCGGGCCGGGGCAGGATACGTTGAGGTCCAGGATCACCTGAAAAAGGCTTCCGGAGGACTTAATTCCAGTTCAGGAGATCTGGCAGGAAACCCTGAACTCATGCAGCCCATGGCTAAAAGTGTGGATAAAACCTTGAGAGTCAGTGAACTGCCTGATGAAGAACTGGGTTCAATCTTAGAACGTCACGGTATACGAGAGAGTCCGCAAGAGTTTCGCAGGAAACTGAACAATATAAAGGAAGCCCGTACCGTGGTCAGTGATCCCTCTGAGGCCGGACGTATGCGTCAGGCTGCAGCAGAAATTTTTGACTCTGCTGAATCCAGAACACTGCAGCGGGCCAATCAGGAACTCAGGGCCAGGGAAGATGCCCTGCGCCGTATAGATGAAAACATGCGCCGACTGGATAACGTAAGTGACACAGAGGCCACAAGGCTCAGAAAGGAAAGACTGCGGCAATCCTACCAGCAGCGACAGAGTGCACTGCGTCAGGAAATAACAGACTCCAGGGCCAGAATGCAGGCCACTGCCGCTGCCAACGGCAGAAAACCGGTAATTGAACTGACAGGCCCGGAGACCCCGGCCGGGCCCACAAGGATGCAGCAGCTGGGCAGTGGGGCACGCAGAGCAGCCCAGGTTTACGGTACTGTTACTGATTTTACGGATATAGGTCATCTGGGACAGACCCTGGAAGACTATATGGAGGGGGATGCCAGCCTTTTTGATGTGGCCCGTCAGGGCCTGAGGGTACCGCCCTTGTCTGCTACCCCTGTGGGCATGGTCGCAGGTGGAGCGGAAACCATAGTTGGAACAAGCAAGAGAATGGGACAGAGCATAGTGGATGCCAGGGACGCCCACCTGACAATCAGGCAGGCCAATGAGAACAATCTGGCTGCCTACCTGACCCAGTGGGAAATCCGTTTCAGGAGGGCGGGCATGGACCCGGGAGAGGCCAGGGCATACGTAGCTGCTTCGGTAGAGGCGGGAAACCTGGACGTCCTGGAAGCCAGGGCCGAGGCCCTGCGTGCCGCCGGTGCAGAGATAGAATCGCCGGAACTGGTGATAGAGGACGGGATAGGACCTGACGGCGGCAAGCTGTACATGCTCTATAACCTCGGGGATGTAGTGTACGGGATGGGGGAGTCTGTCTACAGCGGAGCTGCTTATACCATCAGAGCCCCCGGGCGGATCGTGGAATCCTGGGCAGAAGGGGAACTGGCCGAGGCGGTCCTGGAATACGACAGCCGCACCGCTGAAGCGGATATGCGCGTACAGATGTTCAGAGCTCTGCGTAATGCCGGCATTGAAAGAGATAAGGCCCTGCAGGCGGTTAATGAAGGCGGCAGCTTCATGAGAAGTGTTTTTCAGGAGGCCAGAGAGCTGCAGGAGCAGGCCCGGCTGGAGCAGGAGAGGCTGGAAGCTGAAATCCTTGATCTGGAGCAGCGCATAAACCGAATCCTTTCGGAAATCAACAGGCTGCGCTGGATGGATATTACCGTGCACACCACACCTCCATCCCCCATGAACATTCCTTATGATCCGGATGCAGATGAGGATATGGTTTTTGAGGTGGAAATAAGCCTGGGGGGAGGTTTTCAGAACACAGTCAATCGCATCCGGCATGGAATCCGTGACGCCGCAGGGCAGGACCCTGATGTCAGCGTGACTTATGAGATATCCCTTCCCGGCGCCCAGGAGACGGAGCCGGGCCAGTGGCTGGCTGAGATCCCTGCAGTACCCGAGGCGTACCCTTTTTTAGTGGATATTGAGGTGAATATATCCGGTCTGGACGGACACTTTTCCTTCATGCAGCGCACGGTTCGGCGTCAGACGGGAGACGTCCTGCTTCTTCTGGCAGCAGAGGAAAAAATCGAGTTCCAAGAAAGCCAGTACAGTTTCACCGATGGGGACTATGAGCCAGTGCATGCTGTTGTCTCGAATCTGAACCCGGACAGCACTTACTATTATTACTGGACCTTTATGGAGCAGGACGGCATCACCGAGATCCCCGCCTGGAAGCTGCACGCCATCCTCGAGGACAGCGAAGAGCCCCAGAGTTTTACGGCTACTGTCAGCCTTGCAGACATAAGGACAGGTCTTCTTCTGGATGAAGACCAGGCCATGGTGCATGTGCATCCCGTGGAAATTCTAGAAGAAACCATCACCATGGATCTGTTTGAGAACCGTACCTACTGGACCACTGCAACACCTTTTGCCAACGATCCCACGGTCAGGTTTCCAGAAGCCACAATTATAGCCACCCCCGGGATTTCAGGAATACAGGAAGAGATATCCGAATACAGTTCCGACTGGGAGAGGCTGCAGGAAATGCTTCACCCCAGGGAGTCTGTGGAGGATATTATGAAGCAGCACATGCAGGCGGAACTGGAAAAAATGGGTATGGAACTGAGTGAAGCACAAATGGCTCAGGCTCTGCAAATGGCCGGCGGTCTTACAGGTCTTGCAGGAGAGCAGGGGATTGAGCCGCCGGACCTTCTGGGCAGCGGATATGTTTATCCAGGAGAGCCGGTAGAGCTGGACCTTACAGTTTCCGTGCCCATGCCCCCGCGGTTCAGGGTTATGTTTCCTTCTCCGCAAGGAGCAGCGTCCCTGGATGCCGAGGTGCGTGTCAAACACTGGATGCTTTCCACAGGGTTTATGTACAGCCCCAGGGTAAGGGGCAACAATGCCGCAACCTCTATTTCCTGGGTTCCGGAACCTGATGAGCACACCGAATCCTTTTCACTGGAGCTTATTACCAATTACAGCATTGATTTTTTCAAGGCCGGGACAGATGAACCCTTGGTGGAGGACGGTATACCCTTGAGATATGACCCCATGACCACATATTTTACCCTGGGATTTTTCTTTTTGCCGTTAAAAGAACCCCCCGGGACGCTGGAGACTGATTAGCAAAATGGTTCAGGCCCGGACTTTCCGCAATCCAAGAGAAGTCTGTACCCCGGGCTGATAAGAGCAGGCAGTGCAGGCAACGCCAGCATTTCCAGGCTCCAACCTTTTTGGGGAAGTAGTTCATCATGCACGATTATTTATTGTTTTACAACAAGATATGGCCGGGCAAGAGTAATGTAGTGCTCTTGGTGCTTGTATTCTCCTGCCTTGTCTTCCCGCAGAAAATCCACGGGGACTGGAATGATCCGTTGCAGGGTCTGCCACAGGTGATGGAGTTCGGGGCTTATCTGCCTGACCCGGATGAAGAGCAGGAAGCGGTGGTCACCCAAATCTGGGTCAGAACAAGTGCTTCAGGACATCTGCAGCTTCTGGATTCGGCAAAAAGACCGGTGGCAGGTGATGAGTCCAGTTCCCCGGTTGTCTTTTTCCAGGTTTTTCAGGACCCGGATCACGCTGAGGACCAGGCCTTTTTCGTCCAGTTTGTACCCCAGGGGAACAAACTGGGAACCCGGAGGCTGATCAGGGTTCACCCGGGAGAAAACATTTATATTTCTCTGGACCGGGGCCTGGCTGATCAGAGCTGGACCCTGAACAGGGTGCGAATGCAGGACTTTGGTCTTCAGGCTCAGGAACTTGAGTCAGTTGTATCCGTGGATTCTGTTTTTGATGAAGAAGCCCTTACGCAGGAACTGGAAGAACTTCTTCGAGTCTCGACTGTTCACCCGGGCGAAGATCCTGCGGGCAAAGTACATGAACAGCTGGGCCAGACTGAAGATTCCGCTGCTGCCGGGATGTTCAGTAAGGGTATGGATTTCATGGGCCGGGGAGAATATTCCCGTGCACTGGAGTATTTTGAACAAAGCCAGGAAATGGAGCCCACTCCTGAACTGGCAGACAGAATCAGGCGGCTTCGCTCTTATATCGAGCTGCAGCAGTAAATGCAGGCGTGTTTTTTTGAGAAAAGCGTAATGAATACTGCAGAGGTATCTGCTTTGAAGTTATCTGGGTGCAAGTAAGATGTGACTGCAAAAAGTCATTTTTGCAGTCACAGACGTCAGAGATCAGACGTCAGAGTTCAGTAAAATCAAAGACTTATGTAGATTGTTGGTTTCTGAATTATTCATTTCCCGACTTTTTGCAGGTGCATCAAGTAAAGAGATTCTTCCGGTAAAGGCCGGGGGATAAAAGGAGTCCAAAATGATTAAAGAGCTAAAAAACAGCTTTGTCCCTGTGATTTTTATGATGTCCTTAATGTTATTGCTTTTTTCAGTAAATGCTGCAGCAGAAAAGAACGAAACTGTTACGCGCTGGATGGGTGGATTTTATCTTGATCTTCCTGCAAATGCCCTGCCTCTGATGGAAAGAGATGAGTTGCTGTATATTCTGGGTATTGGCCCCATGGGAATTCCGCAGGATATTTCAGTTGAAGAGCTCAAGAAAATGGCCAGGGGAGGTGTTGGGCTGGGACACGAACCTCCTCCGCGCGGTCATGCCGAAGCCGGTTACCGGGGTTTTTATAAGGATTTTCAGGAAATGCTGCCTGAGATGAGTACTGATGAACCAGAATTTGAAACATCGTACATTACCCTGGCCGGAGAGGAGGCATTCCTGGTCAAAGCCATGTTCACAATGCAGGAAAATGCTCCGGATGGAACTTTTGACTCACATCAAACATGGGCTGTGGCGGTGAATAAGATACCTGATGCAGAGGGCAACTACCGGATGTTATTTCTTATGGCCAATGACCATCTTTTGAACCAGCATCCGGGTTTAATTGAAAGTATCCTGAAATCCGCAGATGCTGACAGCCCGCCTCCACTGGAGCTGGATTCCTATTTTACATACAAGGAAATTGGAGAACGGGAGTTCAACGATTTCCAGCCGGTGATGCTGCCGGGCAGGTATGCAGCTCTGGTGGACCGTTCCCGGTACGTGGTGCGCATCTATGACCATGGGGGAGAGGTCCAGCATGAATGGAGCTTTGAAGAAGAGGCCACAAGAGATAATCTTGCCGTAAGACGCATAGATGCAAGGGCGGAAAGCGATGGTCACCTGCTGATCCTGATAGGCAGAAATAATGAGAACCCGGATGAGCTTTTGAGATTCAGTCCCGCAGGAGAGCTTGATGACAGCTTTTCCCTGGATCTATCGGTGTCTGGTAAAGATGAACGTTTATATGCTCGTTACATAATCAGCTCAAATCAGAAAGGTCTTTTAATGGGTGCAGAATCCAGATCGGGTGATGCAAATGGCCCTTTTTTAGTCAAATTTTCAAGGGATATGCAAGTTCAGACAAAGTTGAATATGGACGGTACATATCCTTTTGCTATTTTTCCTGACGGGAGCATATTTGCAGTTTATGAAGATGATGCAGAAGGATTTTTTGTAAATTTGGACCATGAAGGCCGGCGTATGGAGGCCTGGGGCCTGTATGGTTCAGGTACACCGCCTGTATATGTAGATGAGTTCAATATGCCGGATTTTGAGCACCTGGAAGTTGATAATGCCGGCAATATCTATGCCCAGGAAAGATATTCCATATGGATTTATGACCGAAGCGGGCGTTTACTCCAGGTAGTACCCACCAGCAATCAGGCGGGCAACCGCAACGAAATGGCTGTGGGACCGGAAGGCCATGTTATGCTGGTAAATACCGGCAGGAGGCCGGGACCTATGACTTCCGGTCCTGCAGTGTTCATGTATAAAAACATAGAGCCTGCTGAAGTCAGGGCAATTGAAATGCCGGCACCTGCACCTCAGGAGCCTGAAGAAGTGGAAAGCAGCGAAACAGTCATGGGTGACGACACTGCTGAAGAGGTGGAAGTTCAGGAAGGATTCAGCCGGGAACTTTTGGCCCTGGTCAGCCAGGAAGGGCTTACAGTACGGGCCTTCAGGGCTTTTGAAGATGTGCCCCCGGGATTTAACTCCCTGGCCATGCATCTTAGGGGGCAGGGCAAAGATCTGCTGGGCGCAGATATAGATCAATTAGAAAAATGGATCAACAGCGCTGACAGCCTGCGTATGTCAGCAGAACATCAAAAGACCTTAAAAAAACTGCACGAACAAATGAATAAAGTTATGCAGGCTGCAGGTGTATCGTGATGATTTAGAGGGATAGGTATCTATATTAAGGAGACAATAAAAATGAAAATCAAACATAGAATATACCAGATAGTGTATATTTTTTCCTGCATGATGATCTTAATTCTGTCAGGGTCTTTTTTTACAAGATCAATAGCATCCAATGAACATTCTGAATTTAAGATAATAGATACTAATATGTCTTTAACTCAGAGTGTAAACTATGAAAAAGATATTTTAATACTGAGTGGTAATGTTAATCTGAATGGACATACCTTTACTTCTTCCGGATCTATATATCATGTGGGTGGAACCATTAATGTTAATGAAGGTAAACTGATTGTCGCTCATGACTACCGCCTGCAAAGCATGGAAAAAGATGATGAGGGTAAAAAGAAAGACAGCAGCGGGTACCTGGTTATGACCGGAGAAAACGATTCCGTATTGGTTCAAGGTGATTTCGTCACTCAGAGCAGTCACAGTCACTCCAACAGGCTGACCAGTGGAATCCTGGAAGTCCGGGGAAATTTCCAGCAGAAAGCGGGCAGCAATCATAATTTCAATGCATCAGGTTCTCATAAAGTAATTCTTTCCGGAAAGGAGAAACAGGATGTATCATTCGAAAGTCCAGGCAATTCCGGATTTGCTCTTTTGGAGATCTCAAATGATCATGTCCATTTCGATTCTGTTTTAAGGGGGTGGACACTGCATGATGATCTGAAAATCAGGAATGTAGGGCATGGTTTTACTGGTACAATGGATATGGCCGGAAACAAGATGACCGTTAAAGGGGGAATCCCGGAACATCATGGCACTTTCAAACTCGCAGGAGGGGCACTTGATATACATGGCGACTTTATCCAGTCCGGGGGGACAGTTGATATAGATGGAGGCAGGTTGACAGTGACCGGGGACTACCGCCTGCAAAGTATGGAAAAGGATGATGAGGGGAACAAGAAAGACAGCAATGGGTACCTGGTTATGACCGGGGAAAATGATTCCGTATTGGTTCAAGGTGATTTCATTACTCAGAGCAGTCGCAGTCACTCCAACAGGCTGACCAGTGGGACATTGGAAGTCCAGGGAAATTTCATGCAGAAAGCGGGCAACAATCATAACTTCAATGCATCAGGTTCGCATAACGTACTACTTTCCGGAAAGAAAAAACAGGAAGTATCATTCGAAAGTCCAAACAATTCCGGGTTTGGAATCAATACTATCTCTAACGAAGAGGTTTACTTCCTGACAGTTGTGAGAGGCTGGAAGTTGAAGGAAGATGCTGTCATCAGGGAAATGCACGGGTTTACCGGGACTATGGATCTGGGAGGACGCACGCTGACAGTGAAAAATCCGGTTACAATGCAGGGTCCAGGTACATGCAGTCTTTCCAGGGGGAAGCTGGTTATCGGAGGTGACCTGGTCCAGCCTGATGGCACCCTGACCATTGGTGGAGGCACACTGATCGTCCAAGGCGATTACATTATGCAAGGCATGCCTCAAGAAGAGGGAGGCGAGCCTGAAGACAGCCGGGGTTATCTGAATATGACCCACGACAGAGACAAAGTGCTGGTCAAGGGGGACTTCATCACTCAAACCAGCCGGAGTCATTCCAACCGTTTGACCCGGGGTGTTCTGGAGGTAAGGGGTGATTTTCATCAAAAAGCCGGCAACAACCACAATTTCAATGCTTCTGAATCCCACAAGGTGCTCTTTTCAGGAGAAAATGAGCAGAGAGTTTTTTTTGAAGCGCCCGGCAATTCAGGTTTTGCCGGGTGTTCCATCTCAAACAAAGATGTCTATTTTGACAGCGTGCTGAGGGGATGGCGGCTGACAGATGATGCTGTCATCAAAGGGCTTTATGGCTTTAACGGTACCATGGATCTGGACGGTCACTCTCTCACGGTTGACAACTCTATATCTTTTGAAGGTCCAGGAACGCTGGATATATCCAGCGGAAACTTTACTGTTCAAGGCAACCTGGTCCAGCCTGATGGCACCCTGACCATTGGTGGAGGTACCCTGGTCGTCCATGGCGATTATATTATGCAGGGCATGCCTCAAGAAGAGGGAGGCGAGCCTGAAGACAGCCGGGGTTATCTGAATATGACCCACGACAGAGACAAAGTGCTGGTCAAGGGCGACTTCATCACTCAAACCAGCCGAAGTCATTCCAACCGTTTGACTCGGGGTGTTCTGGAGGTAAGAGGTGATTTTCAGCAAAAAGCCGGCAACAACCACAATTTCAATGCCACTGAATCCCACAAGGTGGTTTTTTCCGGTGACTCCATGCAGCGCGTCTCTTTTGAAAGACCGCAGAACTCGGGGTTTCAAATCCTGATTCTGGTAAATGATCACAATAACAGGGTTGTTCTTCCAGAGAGTTTTCGAGTCCACACCAAGTTTGGAGTCTCATTGAGTCCTGTGCAGATGGATCTGGTTTCCGGAGCCTCTTCCAACCTGGAGGTTGCTGTTGACGCCAGGGACCACAAGCTTTCCTGGGAACCAGTTGATATACAAGTGGCTTCTCTTTCCGAACTCGGGGAGGTTACAGGAGAAGAACCCGGGCTGACACAGATTAAATTAATAAGCCTGAATAATCCTGATGTCTTTCTTTACAGCTGGGTCAATGTCCTTCCCGAAAAGTCTTCAGTGTCAGACTATACAGCTGAGCATACAGTATTGCATGACCAGGTTACTGTAAGGGCTCTGGGCGCGTGGGGACATCTTCCGGATCGTTTCAGCCGGCTGGCCCTGGACCTGCGCAGGCATGGGGTCGACTTGCTGGGGGCCGATATGGCCGAGATCAGTGAGCTGCTGGCTAAAGCAGAGTCAGGGACCAACAGGTCTATCTCGGAATATGCCCAGGATATTCGAGCTCTCAAGGAGCATATGGAACGCTTTGCCTTTAATAATGAAGGGGAGCTGGTGCCGGTGGACACGGGGTCCAGTTTGTAGGCTGTGCTGCAACAACTCCCATAGCAAGGACCGGACAGGCCCTGCTTTTTCAGGTGGGTAAATGCCAGTATATCTTTTCACACAAGGTCAGGGGAGTGCTAGATGAGCAGTATTTCAAAAAGGTATTTTCCAGGGCACGGGCGAGGTTTTTGGATCAGTTATTCG
Source organism: Desulfonatronospira sp. (assembly GCA_003553695.1). Classification (GTDB taxonomy): domain Bacteria; phylum Desulfobacterota; class Desulfovibrionia; order Desulfovibrionales; family Desulfonatronovibrionaceae; genus Desulfonatronospira. The sequence goes on along the minus strand of PWFB01000050.1, from coordinate 145 downwards.
GGCGTACTAATGTGTGCGCTGCTCTTGCTGTTGACTTTGTATATTCCTCTGCATTCAAAGGCTGTTCTTGCTTCAGAGCCTGTGGATACCACCCTGGTGGGGTGCGTGGTGGAAAGAAGTTTTTACAGTCTGGGACACCCCTTAT
>PWFB01000097.1 GCA_003553695.1 Desulfonatronospira sp. | reverse complement strand
TATCCCAGCCATGGAACCATTCAGGCAGACCTTTGCTTGAAGCCGCTTCATGATACACTGTTTCACCATACTTGCCATCCCGCATCATGCCATATCGTTCCCAGTCAAAATTTCCGGGGATGTTATTATGATAAGCCACAAAATGGGCTACGGTAAAACCATCTTCATCCGCTATCTCCCATCTATCGAAATATTCAGGGAGACATCCGCCTTCGGCAGCGGAGTGATATACGGTACGGCCTTCATTATCTCGCATCAGACCGTGCCGCTCCCAATCGAAGCCCTCGGGGATATTGCCGTGTTCAGCTGCCACATGAGCCACGGTCTTATTTTTATTATCCACCAGGTCCCATCTGTTGAAACTTTCCGGCAGAGTGCCTTGTTCAGCCGCCATATGCGCCAGGGTGACACTGGAACTGTTCTTCAGAGTCAGGAGCCCATCCCTTTGTTCTTGCGGCAAGGTTTCCCAGACATGTCTATCCAGAAAACAAGCAATATTAAGCAAAAAAAGATTCTTCTTGTATTCCGGCAGGGCTTCCAGCTCATGATTCTCCAAAAAGAACAATGCGTCATTAAGAGTATTAATTTCAATCCCTTTGATGTTCATGCTGCACCTCCAGAAAGTCAGACCGGATAATCCCGCTCAAGGCTCGACCTACTGTATGTTCAGTTTCTGCACAGTAAGGCTTTTGTACTCAACTTCCCCTGCAATCATTTTCATGCCCGGCTCGAACCTGATTTTCTTTGCATAGACAGGTATGTTCTTAAAATTCTGTTGATCTCCAGAGCCAGGATTTCTGAAAATTTCAGCTCTATCAACCCCTTCTTGTGGTCCTTGTCTTCTCCACCTGAGGTCCTTCTTCTTTCCTCCAGCTTTCTTATGTCTAAATCATACTTCTTCATATTCAGGACATCTTCATATAGCCTGTAAAAGCACATAATCAAAAAAACAAATACCCCACTAAAAATAATTCCAGTGATCAAAGTAATAATTAAATCGTTCGTCATTTTAGTCCATCCTTTTAATGTTAATGTATCAGATGGTGTGTCTGCAAAGATGCAAATGCAAAAAGTCAAAAATCTGGTTCAGTCTTTAAAACAATAGCTGCAACTCTTTGCTTTTTCCGTCATCAGTTCTCTGTCCTCTGTCATCGGGACCTGCAAAAAAACTTTTTGCAGGCAAGTCTTTAAACAGTTTTCAGCTTCTTCTAACTATTTGTTCTACATATAATTTATTTAATCTGTTTTTAATGCCAGCAAATATTTTAAGTATGTTATTAATTTTTACCAAAGGAAGGTAGCGATATGCAAAATATCTATCGCTCAGATTAATATACAATGATTTATTTCCATTTTTTTGAATATATTGACAATAATTATAGAAATTCTTCAGCTCATTTTGACTGATATTATCATCATTCCATGATGATAATATCTTGTAAAAATCATGCCAATGAATCAGTTTTATATCTCAATTTTTAGAGCTGTAAGTTTTACATTTCTCTTCTGAGCTGTTTACGGAATCTCCATTTAATATTATTTTACTCAATACATGACGAGCGTCAATAAAAGCTACTTTATTGATATCAAAATGTCCATTGTGAACTTTTTCTTCCATGCTGTACCCCTTTCTTAGTGGTGATCGGGCTTGGAGCAGGCTTGCGAGACAGGCTCCACAAATGTCAATTAATGGTTCTTTCCATTCTATGATGCACCGGAAAAAATCAAAAAAGATGCCAATCCTTGCGGCAATGATGCTGGCTACCGAATTTTCGTCAGTTCATGGGCTGATGAGTAATCAAGCAGAGAACCTGTAGGGGTTTCCTGCCATGTTCTTTCCTGGTATGCGGCCCGGTACACGTCTTCATTGGACGGAAAAGCTTCAGCAATATTTTTGATTATGGCCAGTTCCTGGGTGGACAGAGGTTCTGCCAGGGTGGTGTCGGATTCCTTAATGGGCTTTAGCAGGTCTTTATAGTTGTTCATTTGCGGACCACAGGGCAGAGCTGCATAGCTGGCCCCGGTCATTCCCCTGCCCAGATGCTTGAAGGCAAGCATGTCAGCATACCACAGATATTTGGCCAGAAAAAGAAAGCGGTCGTTTTTTTTGAGCAGACTCCTGCCCAGGACTTTTTCAAAGGTCTGGACGATGAGCTTGATCCGGGGAAGGCTTATTTCCCTGTTGCCGGTGATGGACCATGCTTTACCGTTAAAAAACTGTCTGAGCTGATTGTCCATGGAACGTGACTGGATCATACCTGACTCCCAGCGTTTGATGCTGGCAATGCCTGTTTTCATGGCCATACTCAACTGCTCCTGGGTCATGCCCCTGGATTTTCTCAGCTCCTTTATTCTCTGTCCGGTCAAAAGACCGACTCTCTCCCGGTACGCATCTGCCATGGCCCTCTGCACCTCCCCGGCAGACTTGACAGTGCCGGCTTCAAGGCTGCAACAGGGGCAGATATAAGCATCCACAGGGTATTCAATGTCGACTTCCCTGAGTTTTTTTCTTTTTTTCAGCTCTTTTTGCTCCATCAAAGTGGAACATCCAGGGCATTTGAGTTCGTTCATGATTAATCCTTGCCGGGCCTACGTTCTTTGTGCAGGGATATCAGCCACAATCCATCAAGGCTGATGGTGAATTTGAAATAAACCCTGCACCCAAAACGGGTGCTGTAAACAATAAAGGGAAAAATCTCTAGATCTTTTATATCGCCCTTGTATGACTTTTGAGGCGGCCTGGAGCCTGCATAGTCTCCCATGGAGGCCAGGCTCAGGAGCTCTTGAAGGACTTGATGCAGGTCATGGTCAATGTCATATTCAAGTTCGATGGCATGTTCAGCGATTGTGTCCTGATCAATCAGGAACAGCCTTTTGTCCTGAAGGGTTTCCCTTGCCTTCTGCAGCTTGTTTAAGATTTCTCTGGGTGTAGGCCTGTTCATTTTTTGGTATCAATTGATACTTTTGTCAATGTTTTTTTGAAAAGTCGGGCGTCATTTTCGCCGTTGTCTTACAATAACCCAGCCATTGGCAGACTCATTACCGGTCCCATCCTTCAAGGGGGGTTTGAAAAAAATCTTAATGGCTAATCCCCTGACTTGCAACTCTTCAGGGTCTCATACTCAAGATCAGTCCAGGGCATTGTTGAATGTCCATGGATTTTGAAGTAAGACATTATTAAGAAAGGAGCCAAGCAACTTGAGCAATAACAACATTCATGACCGGGCTGCGGGAGCAATCCTGGGCGCTTTCATAGGAGACGCCCTGGGTATGGGAGCTCACTGGTATTATGATCTTGGAGAGATGCGCCGTCACTATGGGGAGTGGATTTCCAGCTACACTGATCCTCGTCCAGGCCGCTATCACAGCGGCCTCAAGGCTGGCCAGCTGTCCCAGCCCGGGTTCATACTCAAGCTGATGCTGCGCTCTCTGGTGGAATGCGGGGGCTATGATGAGGACGATTTCTGTCGCCGCATGGACAAGGAGCTGTTTCCCCTGCTTGACGGAACACCCATGAGCGGACCTGGAGGCTATACCAGCCAGTCCATCCGCGAAGCCTGGCAGCGCCGGGTGAAGCAGAAGCTCCCCTGGGATCAGGCCGCTGGGCACGCTGATACAACCGAGGCCATTGAACGAACCTTGGCCATTGCGGTTCGTTACTGTATGCATCCGGAGCAGTCTGCTTCAATGGTGGCTTCAAACACTGTCCTGACGCAAAAAGACCAGACATTAGTGGCCATGACAGTTGCCTTTGGCGCTGTTCTGGGCCTTATGGTTCAGGGCTATCCCCTGGATACGGGGCTGTCGGGTAAACTCATGCAGCTGGTAAAGGCAGGCAAACTCCCCTTTCATTCTGTGACCAGCAACAATCTGAAACCACCTGAGCAGGGTACCCCCGAGCCTCCCCGGGCCGGGCGGTTTGCTTCCCCGGATGCCCTGCTCACTCCATCTTACATGGCATGGGCGTCTGCGGATCCGGATATCAGCATTGAACCGGCCTGGAAGGTATCCATAGTTTATGGCATGCCCTGCGCAATATATCATCAACTCCCGGCTGCATATTATCTTGCCGCGCGCTTCAAGGACGATTTTGAGTCTGCCGTCCTCAATGCAGTCAACGGCGGAGGACAGAACCAGGCCAGGTCCATACTCACCGGAGCCCTGGCAGGATCGCAGAGCGGCTTTTCCGGAATTCCCAGGCGTTTTATTAACGGGCTTGAAAATTCTGAGTATCTCTGCGAGCTTGCCATGAAACTTGCTGATTCCATTAACGAAGGTAATGTTGTTCAGGGGACCTGATGCCAGGGCAAGACACAAGAAGAAGAAGAAAAAGAAAGGCAGAATAAAACAGATTTGCTTTTTTTCAGAAGAAAAAGGAATATCTTTATATGCGCCCAGTTCTATTCATCCTGGCAGGACTCATGTTGGCAGCTGCAGCTGCCTCGCTTTCCAGGTCCATGGATATGGCCATGTTCTTTGTCCTGGCGGGAGCGGTGCTTATCTGGCTGGGCAAAAGACATAGTCCCGGCACTAAAGACCCCTCCCGGGATAAAAAGCTCCCTGCAGAGAAGGATTCATACGTGGAAACTTCAGAGCCCGGGGCTGCTGCGGATAAAAACAGCAGGGGCAGATCCCTGAAGCTTGCGGGCTACGTGGAAAGACTCACCGGAGAGTCTTTTGCTGATTTTTCTTTCTCTCCCGGGGAAGAATTCGCAGCTGCAGCCCGGGACGGATATTGGGAAGGCGAGAAGTGGATCCAGGGCAGGCTCCTGCTCATGGACACTGCTGCCAGAGCCCCTCTCTGGGAAAAGGCTGTAGACCGGCCTCGCCACCCCAAAATCTCTGATATCGGTTCGGTTTTGGTGGAGGACCTGCAGCCCCGGCAGGAATCGGAGAACTCGTTGATGCTTTTTGACCTGCAAGGGGATATGCTCTGGGAAAAGGAATTCGGAGCCAGAATCAGGAACTCGGGCATTTCCCCCAGCGGAGAGCGCGCTTTTGCAGCCACCCTGAGCTCCAAGTACGAGCCGCACAGCAGCAGGCTTTTCCTTTTCGATGCCTCCAGGGGAACGGAATTATGGTCCAGGGATCTGCATTATTCCGAGGAGGAAGCCCCATATGAGTGCGATTTTGACGGGAATCAGCTGGTTGCTGTGGTAAGATTCTACGAGGAGGAGCAGCGGTTTCCCTTCGGTGAGACCGGGGAACTGCCGAAGGAATACCTGTATTTCTCCTATGAAATAAATATCAGGCAGAGGGGTTTGGCTGCGGAGATCCTGCCCCAGGTAAAGATCATGCTCATGAAAAGCCGTCCGGAGATAGACAAGGCAGAGGAGCTGCTGGGGCGTATCAATATCCAAGATCTGTCCCTGGAAACCAAAGCCGAGGTATTGCGATATCACGGGGAAATCCAGGAGGCGCGAGGAAATTTGCGCAGGGCGGCTGAAGCATGGGAGCAGGCCCTGGAGCTGGATCCGGATGTGGGTATCAGGGAGCGCTACCAGGATCTGCAGAAGAAACTGCACTCCGGAAAATAATCAGAAAGTTTTCTGACAGGATTGACCACGCCCAAGAAGCGTGGTTTTTGTTTTTTGCGGCAACAGAGTTGAGTCTTCCGGCAGGGCTTTTATTGATTCAAGGCAGGGCTGTCTTCGAATTGCCGGTAGGATTCATGGAGCACTTCCAGCGGATGGGCAAGGGACACGGAAAGGCTGTGCCTGAACTGCAGTCTGCAGCTCAGACAGTCGCAAAGGAGGATATCCGGCTGCATATCCTGGATTTTGTGCATCAGGGGCCTGCCCATCTCCAGGGAATAGTGGTGGAAATCCTGCTTAAAGCCCATGATGCCGGCCATGCCGCAGCACAGGTTGGAACCCTTGATTTCCTGGATCTCCAGTCCGGGTATAAGCCTTAAGATCTCCATGTAGGGCGAACCAATGCCCTGCTTGCGCAGGTGACAAGGGGGAAAGTATGCGGCTTTCTTGTGTACCGGGGCCAAATCTGCACTCAGACCACCGTTTTTATAGAGCCTAAGCAGGTATTCCCCCATGTCTGAAACGCTTTCCGCCAGACGTATGCGCTGCATGGCCGGAAACACAGAAAAGAGGCCGTCATCTTTGAAGATTGAACCGTAGATCATGCGCAGCAGACCCTTGTGCTCTCTCTGGTCCATAGGGGGCGCTCTATTGTCCTTTGGAATCAGGATATAAGCATCATCCGCTCCGGCCGCTTCCTGGTATTCCCTGGAGTAGTAGGCCTTTTCCCGCAATAGCTCCCGGAACATGTATCCGCAGGTGGGACAGGAACAAACAATCTCATGTCCTGCATCCAGGATTTTGGTAAGGTTCTCCAGGTTATGCTCCATCATCTTCAGGGTAAGCTTCCGGTCTCCTTCCAGCATAACCGGCATGCCGCAGCAGTTCTGCTCTGGATAGTATACATTTACTTTGTTTTTCTGCAGAACGCCTGCTGCGGCCATGCCCGTTTCAGGAAAAAAGAACCTGGCTGAACATCCGGCAAAAAGAGCCACCCCCGGGCTGTCCCCGGAAGATGCTGCAGTGATGCCCTGTTTTCTGGTCCATGCATCCAGATCCAGCCTGGGAATACGGGGTATATCCCTATCTGGGTGCATTCCGGCGGCTTTCTTGACAAGGTTCGAAGTGACTTTGCCCTGGAGTACCAGGTTTGCAAGCATGGGAGCACCAGCCATCTTTCCGGCCCATTTTTCTACGTTCTGAATGATCTTAAGGGCCGGGCTCATTTTATCCCGCTCTATAAAAGAGCTTTTGGCATCCAGTATACCATTGCGGATTTCCGGGCAGGGACACAGGGCGCAGAAGTTGCATAGATCCACCATTCGGCGCAGATCTTTTGATTCAGGGCTTTTCTCCTGCTTTTCGTCGAACAGGCGATAGAGTTCCCGAAAAAAAGGACAGACATCAGTCATCATGCTGCGGCATTCATCGCAGTCTGCACAGCGCTCCAGGATATACCCGGCTTTATCTTCAGGAGAGTCAGACATATGTTTTCCTCCAAAGTATCTGTACACCCTTGGCACAATTAGTTTCCATATTGCCTTTTTGATAATTTAAACTGGTATTCAGGTTGCCTGAAAACATCAGCATTATACCTTGCAGGCTGATTAATAATGATTATTGTTAGATATCATGTTATACTTAATACTCATACTTTTGTCGGCCCCCGGTTTTTTCGCCGATGGCCGGAGTACACTGGAGGACCATATGTTGAAAAGTCCGCAGCTTGAAATGACGCCCATTGACCAGAGCAGGCCGGACAAGCTGGAGACAGCCACCTTTGCCCTGGGCTGATTCTGGGGACCTGATGCCAGGTTCGGCATCATGGATGGAGTTTTTGAGACAGTTGTCGGCTATAGTGGCGGAACCAGCAAAAATCCCAGCTATCACAGGATAGGGGATCATATGGAAAGTATCCAGGTCAGGTTTGATCCCGGGAAGACCTCCTATGAAGACCTGTTGAAGGTTTTCTGGCAGGAGCATGATTATTCCAGGCAGCCTGCTTCCAGACAGTATATGAATGCTGTATTTTACCACACCCGGGAACAGAAACAAGTCCTTGAGACAAGCCTAAAGGAGCTGCCAGGCAGGGTGGAGACCGAGATTGCCCGGTTCTCGGCTTTTTACCCGGCAGAAGATTACCATCAAAAGTTTTATCTCCAGCGGCACCGTGAGATAAAAAAAGAACTGATATCCTTATATCCGGACTTTGATTCCTTTGTCCTTTCCACTTCAGCAGCCAGGATTAACGGCTTTCTGGGAGGATATGGAACCAGCGATGACTTTGAAAGGATGTTTTCTGAACTTGGGCTGCCCCCGGAGATTTTGAAAAAAATAAAAAAGATCAGGTAACGACTCAATTACAGTGTACCGGCTGTTGCCGGTTTCTTATTGTTGACCCCGAAATACCGGCAATCCGCAAGTGCGGGACACATCAGACCACTGAGAGAGAACATCCAGGGAGAAACCTGCGCCAGCAGGCAAGCCAGGTGCTTTAGATCTTGGATAAAAAATCCTGCTGTAATAATGCTGGCTCATAATCTGGATCTGGCGGATAGAAAGTAATGTTCTCTTCTGGTGCTCTACACAATTCTGCGGTAAAAGGCTAGCCTACGGGCATTCTCCTTAAAGGGGGCGAGTATTTTCTGCAGTTGCGCATCCTCAAGAGGCTGTAACAAGCGTCCTTCTGCAGCGAGGATTTCCACCTCGGAAGGGCTTGAACACCCTACTATGGCAACAGTTATCGGCTTGTTCAAGGCATAGCGTAAAAGCAATTCTGGAGTTATCCCCAGATGCGGTGCAATGTAATGACCGCCGCCCATAATTTTCATTCCGACAACAGCAATGGATTTTTCCTGTGCTGCCGGGAGCGTACTGGTCAGAAAGCCGCCCAGAAGCTCCTCTGCAGGATTGACCGGCATCATTACAGAATCCACGGGCAACTGCTCAACCGCCCGGGTGAGAACTTCAGGGTCATGGTGCCCGGTAACTCCGATGTATCGTGCTTTGCCTTGTTCCTTTGCCTCCATAAAGGCTTCCAGGGCTCCACCAGGCCCGGATATCACGGACAATTCCTCAAGAGTTCGAACATCATGGATCTGCCAGAGATCGAGATAATCCACTCCAAGCCGCTGAAGAGTCTCCTGGAGATCTTTTCGAGCGCCACTTTTGTCCCTGCTTGCGGATTTGCTGGTTTGAAAAATCCGGTTTCTTGCCTGCGGTTCCTGACCCCATATTCCGCCATAATAAACTTCGCTGTCAGAATAAACCCGTGCGCTGTCGTAATAGGTGATGCCCTCGGCAACAGCCGAGCGGATTACCCCGTGGGCGGATGCGGCTTTCCCTGTGGTTCTAAGGACCCCTTCACCTCCCAGGCCTACTCGGGTGACCATGTGCCCTGTTGATCCAAATGGTTTTGCAGGTATGGTACTTTTTGTCATGAGACTTATCCTTTCATTTTCAAGAGCTTAGAAGAAGTTTTTACTTTCAACAACAAGCCTGCCCCCACTTTATCCTGCTGTCGGGGCTGCCCTTGACCTCCAAAAAAGTTGGCCTGCCGTGCTGATCCTGGAGAAGATGATCCACAGACCAGGTGCTGCCTTCCGTATCAGATCCGGATATTCCTGCTTTCTGGCAATCAGGCCTGGAGCAATACTTCTGGTCGGGGTTGCGTTTGGTAAGCGAAAAAGACACCGGCAGTATCTGCAGCGTTTTTTGGTCATACAACCTCCAGGAGCAGTTACTCCAAGAGGTTGCAGGTTTGGAAGGAAGAAAAATGAATGGAAGGAATTCATGAGGGGGCAAGAAAAAAACCGGGATCAGTGATGAGGACTGGAGACTGACCAATGACTCCTGACTTCTGGGAACTACTTCCAGACGCAGGGAGTGTAAAAACATAAGCGGTTCGAAGGGGGGGCGCATAAATGTTATCCTGAAAGCAGCACACTGCAAGGCACCAAGATACAGGCGTAATCATTCAGGGTATGCCGTCATCGGCCATTGGTAACCACCGTGGACCCCTGAAGGTTACTAACCAGCAATGCCCCCTGAATGGTTATATTACACAGATGTCCAGCCGCCATCAACATAAAGTATCTGGCCTGTGATATAGCTGGAAGCATCTGAAGCAAAAAGAAGAAGAGCTCCTTCCAGTTCGCCTTCTTTTCCAGTACGTTGCATTGGGCATTTATTCTTGACGAAATTCATAAATTCATCATCTTCGATGATGTTTTCCGTCATTTCACTCCGAAAAAATCCGGGTCCGATAGCATTTACAGTGATGTTATGCCCTGCCCATTCGGCAGCGCTGGCCAGGGTGAAAGTATTCACCGCACCTTTGGAAGCATGGTAACTTGAAGAAGTCATAAAAACATTTCCGACTGCACCATACATGGAGGAAATATTGATGATTTTGCCGTAATGCTGTTCTATCATTACCTTCCCGGCATATTTAGTGAATAAGAATACACCTGTAACGTTTGTTTCCATAACCTTATGCCATTTATCAAGTGTATGCTCCTCGATGGGTTCTATTGTTGCATATCCTGCATTATTCACCAGTATATCAATACGCGAGAAATCATTGCGTATTTTATTTATGCAGGTTTCCACCTGCTCCGGATCAGTGACATCAACCGGGTAGTATTCGCATTGTCCACCCTTTTGAGCAAGCATATTCTTGACCTGTTTTAACTTTTCTTCCCGGCGTGCAACCAGAGCCACTCTTGCACCAGCTTCAACGAGGGTTGTGGCAAGCTGTACCCCCAGACCGCTTGATGCCCCGGTTACAACAGCAGTCCTGTTGTCTAAATTAAATATTGAATCTCTACTCATAAGGGTACCTCCAGTAGTTTGCTAACCATTCAGTCTGAATTGTTCAGTCCCCGACTTTTTGCAGTTACATCATATCAGGCAAAAGAGTTCTGCCTATTGATGAAATATAAATTTCATCAGTAATTTTTTCCAGACTGACTTCAACACCATGGTACTTTAAAACTGAAGCCAGGGCAGCTGGACCACAATCGTTATCCTGGGCCTGACTCACGTATTGAACTTCAAGCCAGACAACACCTTATTTCTGTCTGAGACTTTCAGGCGCTGACTTGAAAGGACTGCAGCTGCAAACCAGCAGAGCAAGCAGAGCAGCAAAAGAACATCTAAACTTATTGGATAACAATTCTTTTGTCAGTGATTTTGAGTATAACAATCACCAGCAGAACAACGACTAACACTCCAATAGCAAGGCCGATACCGCCACCTCCGACTTCGTCGGACAAGGTTGCGAGCTGATGCAGCTGCTCATCATCCAGACCTTCCATTCTGGCCATTACTTCTTCCTGGGAAAGACCGTAGTCAGCCAGTCTCTGGGCCACAACCTCATGTTCCAGGGCCTTTCTTATGGATTCAATGTGTTCGGTACGTTCCGACATTT
>PWFB01000032.1 GCA_003553695.1 Desulfonatronospira sp. | reverse complement strand
ACTCCATGAAAAACCTGGCCATGTCCACCATGCAGGTGCGCTGGTCCATGACGATCATGCCTCCGGAGCCCATGATGGCCCCGGCCCGGCTGATGGCCTCGTAATCCACGGGCAGATCCAGCTGTTCTGCGGGTACGCACCCGCCGGACGGCCCTCCCAGCTGCACCGCCTTGAAATCCCGTTTGCCCGGAATGCCGCCCCCGATGTCGAATATTATGCTGCGCAGGGAGGTGCCCATGGGCACCTCCACCAGGCCGATGTTGCGCACGTCCCCGGACAGGGCGAATACCTTGGTGCCCTTGCTGTTCTCGGTGCCTACACCGGCATACCAGTCACCACCTTCCAGGATTATCAAGGGCACATTGGCCAGGGTCTCCACATTGTTGAGCACAGTCGGCCGGTCCCAGAGGCCCTTCTGGGTTGGGAAGGGGGGCCTGGGCCTGGGCATGCCCCGGCCGCCTTCAATGGAGCGCATCAGGGCCGTCTCCTCCACGCAGACAAAGGCCCCGGCTCCCTGGTATATCTCCAGGTCAAAACCGAAACCGCTGCCCATGATGTCTGATCCCAGCAGTCCGTATTCCCGGGCGCGGTCAATGGCCATTTGAACCCGCTCCAGGGCCAGAGGGTACTCGGTGCGGCAGTAGATGAAACCCTTGCCGGCATTTATGGTCCGGGCGGCAATGAGCATGCCTTCCAGCACCGAGTGGGGGTTGGCCTCCAGGATGCTGCGGTCCATGAAGGCCCCGGGGTCGCCTTCGTCGGCATTGCAGATGACGTATTTGACCTCGCTTGTTTCCTTGAAAGCGAATTTCCACTTCAAGTGTACAGGAAACCCGGCTCCTCCCCGACCCCGCAGGCCGGACTTCTGCATCTGCTGCAAGATTTCCTCTGGAGTCAGCTCCAACAAAGCCATGGCCGCAGCAAAGTATCCGTCCCTGGCAATATACTGGTCAATGGATTCAGGGTCTATGATGCCCTTGTTGCGCAGCACCCAGGGAAGCTGGTGCGCGAAGAAAGGAATGTCCTGCTGACGGGGAAGTATTTGTTTTGAGACCGGGTCTTTGTACTGCAGTCGCAACAGAGGGTTGTTGTTGACTAACTGTTCCTGGACAAGCTCCGGGATGTCCTGCAGGGTAAGGTTCTGGTAAAATATATCCTGCGGCTGGACAACCAGGATAGGTCCCCGGGCACAGAACCCGTTGCAGCCTGTCTCCACCACGTCCACACTGTCCTGGATGCCCCGGGAATTGATTTCTTCCTGCAGGGCTTCCTTGATTTCCAGGCTGCCTGTAGACCGGCACCCTGTGCCCCCGCAGAGCATAAGGCAGGTCCTGCGGGTAAATTCCACCCGGTGCCGGGTGGCTTCCTTTATATTTCGCAGATCCTGAAGGCTCACCCCGGACATAATCAGTAATACTCCTGTAGCAGTTTCAGGGCCTGGTCCGCAGTGATGTGGCCGTGGGTGGCCTGGTTTATGGTCATGGCCGGGGCAAGTCCGCAGGCACCCATACAGCGCACCGACTCCAGTGTGAACCTGCGGTCCGGGGTGGTTGAGCCGTCCTCCAGGTGGTAGGTCTGCTTAAGCCTTCTCATGACCATGTCCGCTCCCTTGACGTGGCAGGCGGTACCGGTGCACACCCGGATTATGTTTCTGCCTCTGGGCTTCAGGGAAAACAGGGAGTAGAAGGAAGCCACCCCGAAGATTTCACTGCCCGGAATATTCATGCTGCGGGCGATGTAATCCACTAGCTGCACCGGCAGGTAGCCCACCAGGTCCTGGCACCGGCGCAGGACCTGGGTCACCGCCCCGGGTACTTCCAGATATTCCTGGATGATCCGGTCAATGTCCTGCCACATATCAGGGGTGATATCACTGTGCGTCGGCCTGAAATAATCCGGGCTGTCTGTGTGTATAATATTATGCTGCATTTTTTCAGCCTGTTTCCTGTTTCCTTTCAATATATACCGCGCAGACCTTGTATTCCGGCACTCCGGCCACGGGGTCCAGGGCCGGATTGGTCAGGACGTTGGCTGCGGCTTCGGCGAAATGAAAGGGGATAAACACCGTACCCGGCACTGCCGCAGGGGATATGCGCACTCTGGTGGAGATCTCCCCTCTGCGGGAGCGCACCGAGACCCGGTCCTGGTCATTAAGGCCGGCCTCTTGTGCATCCTGAGGAGATATTTCCAGGCAGCACTCCCTTTCCAGGGTGTTCAGACCGCGGACTTTCCGGGTCATGCTGCCGGTATGGTAATGATACAGGCTACGCCCGGTAGTAAGCCACAAGGGATAATCCGCATCAATCTTTTCCGCCGGCGGTGTATAGTCCACACATTGAAATTCGGCCCTGCCCGAAGCGAATTCGCGGCTGTGCAGGATTGGGGTTCCCGGATGCTCCTGGTGGGTACACGGCCATTGCAGCCCTTTTTTTTCCAGCCGGAGATAGTCTATCCCGGCATAAGAGGGTGTAACCGAGGCAATCTCCTGCATGATATCCTGTGAAGAACGGTAGGGCATGGGGTGGCCGAACCTGGAGCCCAGGTCCCGGATTATAATCCAGTCCGGCCTGGACTCACCCAAAGGATCTATGGCCTGTCTGACCCGCTGTACCCGCCTCTCGGTATTGGTGAAAGTGCCGTCTTTTTCGGCAAAGGAACAGGCCGGCAGGACCACATCGGCCATGGAGGCGGTCTCGGTAAGGAAAATATCCTGCACCACCAGAAATTCCAGGTTTTGCAGGGCCTGGCGGGTATGCTGGACATCGGGATCGGATAGAACAGGATTTTCGCCTATGACATACAGGGCCTTTACGGCATCTTCCCCGGAACCGGCAAGCATTCCGGTCAGTTTCAGGCCAGGTTTATGCGGGAGGCTTTTAACATTCCAGGCCCGGGCCATTTTATCGCGGTTTTCCGGGACTGCCACTTTCTGGTAGCCGCTGTAGACGTCGGGCAGGGCCCCCATGTCGCAGGCTCCCTGGACATTGTTCTGCCCCCGCAGGGGATTTACGCCGCCTCCGGGGATGCCCAGGTTGCCGCAGAGCATGGCCAGGTCGGCCAGGGCCATGACATTGCCGGTGCCGCTGGTATGCTGGGTAATGCCCATGGTGTACAGTATGGCTGCAGCCGGGGCCCTGGCGTACATCCTGGCGGTCTGGACCAGTTTTTCAGGAGGGATGCCGGTAATCCCGGCAGCATATTCCGGGGTATACCTGCTTACATGTTCCCGCAGCCGGTCCAGACCTCTGGTGCGGTTGTCTACGAACTCCTGGTCCAGCATGTCCTCATTTATTATTACATGCAGCAGGCAGTTTATCCAGGCTGTGTCCGTGCCCGGATTCTGCCTGAGCCAGATATGGGCGAACCGCGTAAGTTTGATGCGCCTGGGATCCACCACAATGAGCTTTGCCCCGCGGTGCTTTACCGCCCGTTTGATGGCCGCGGCCAGGACAGGGTGTGTCTCGGTGGTATTGGATCCGGTGACCAGCAGAACATGGGCCTTTTCAATATCGCTTATGCTGTTGGTCATGGCCCCGCTGCCCAATACTCTGGCCAGACCGGCCACAGTGGGGGAGTGTCAGAGCCGGGCGCAATGATCAATGTTGTTGGTGCCCAGGACGGCCCGGGCGAACTTCTGGGCTACGTAGCTGTCTTCGTTGGTGGTGCGCGCCGAGGCCAGTATACCCAGTGCATCCGGGCCGTGAGACTGCCGGATGCTGTCCAGGCGCTCATGGACCCGGTCCAGGGCTTCCTGCCATCCTGCCGGGCGCAGACTGCCGTTTTCCCGGACCAGAGGCGTCTGCAGGCGGCTGCTGGAGTTGACAAACCTGAACCCGAACCTGCCCTTGACGCAGAGGCTGCCGTAGTTGGGCGGGCTCTGGATGTCTCCCTCCACCCGGTACAGTACGCCGTCTCTATGGTGCAGGTACATCTGGCACCCCACCCCGCAATAGCCGCAGGTGGTTTTGACCTTGTGCGTCTCCCAGATCCTGGGGCTTTGCCGGGATTCTACAGGAATGATGGAGCCCACGGGGCAGGCCTGCATGCACTCGCCGCAGAATACGCAGTCGGATTCTTTGAGGGGTCTGTCTCCGGCTGCCGCGATTTTGCTTTTAATTCCCCGGTAGGCGTGGCTGATGGCGTCGTTGACCTGAATGTCGCAGCAGGCCTGCACACAGCGTCCACAAAGAACACACTTGCTGAAGTCTCTGAGTATGAAGGGATTGACCGCTTCAGTGCGGTGCATAACTGTGCGCGGGGCGAATCTCTTGGGGTTCACCTGGTAGCGATAAGCCAGGTCCTGCAGAACACACTGTCCGGAAGACGGGCACAGCAGGCAGTCATGCTCGCCCACGGCCAGGAGCAGCTGCAGGGTGAGCCGCCTGGAATTGACTACCCTGGGGGATTCGGTGTTGATCTGCATATCCCTTTGGGCCGGGGTGACGCATGCTGCAGCCAGGTTGCGCGCTCCCTGAACCTCCACAACGCACAGGCGGCAGGCTCCGGTGGGCGGTGCCCCGGGCAGGTGGCACATGGTGGGGATGAAAATATTGTGCAGCCGGGCCACATCCAATATGGTCATTCCCTCCTGGAAAGGGAGATTCTGACCGTTGATCTGCATAGTGTTCCCGGAATTCATGGGCTTGGCCTTGTAGCATGACTAGGATCAAGAGCTGATTTTTTATCCATAAGAGGCACCTGCTGGGTGGTGCATTTTATATATTATCATCTTTTCGGGGTATTGAAAAGTCGGTGAGTAAACATAAAAAGCACCTGTGCGGATTGCGGGCTTTTGACTCATGGGGGAGGAGAGTCAGACCAGGATGGTAAATCAGATCATGAGGTTCGCCATTGCCAGGCACCTGATCATATACCTTTTTCCGCTGAGAATTCAGGTGCTGTTTACAATGATGCGACTGCAAAAAGTCGGAAAATGAATAATTCAGGAACCAACAATCTACATAACTCTTTGTTATTACTGACCTCTGACGTCTGATCTCTGACTTCTGTGACTGCAAAAATGACTTTTTGCAGTCTTATCTACAATGGCAATAACGGCATTAGAGTTCTGAAGAAGTTACGGAAAAGCTCCGGCTTTAAGATTGCTTTACAAGAGCCTTGCGGCAGAATTCGATTGCTGTGTACTCGTAAGAGATTTCTTCTTTCTTGCCCAGAAGTTTCTTGCGAAGGATACCGTTTATGAGGCAAAGGATTATGATCATCAGATGGTCCACCGGGTGGGCGTCTAATTCTCCACTGGCATTTCCTTTTTCCATGCATTCCCTGAGATATTCGACTATGATTTCCTGTTGCCGGGTAATAATCTTTTGACAGGTATGGCTTTCACTCTTGAGTTTGCTGGGGCAGTTGGCCAGGATCAGGCGTCCTTCGTTTGGTCTGTTTTCAGCCATGTGAATATGTAACCGGATCAGATTGCTGATCTTTTCAAACTCTGTTTCAGTATTCCTGGGAAGATCTTCCAGCATTTTTTCGTAATCCTGAAATATTGCCCGGATGATCTCGGTAAATATCTCTTCCTTGCCCTGGAAGTGATAGTACAGCAGGGGCTCGGTAACGCCTGCCTCCTTGGCTATCTGCAGGGTTGTAGTGTTGTCGAAACCCTGAGTTGCGAAAAGTTGTGTTGCAGTACTGAGTATCTTGTGCTTTTTATTTTTAGCCATGATTATTACCTTGTTTGTTTCTGGTTTGCCGACAGCACTTTTATTTGAAATCTTAAATCAACAATGTCAAGTGTTTTTATCTTTTATTTATGGTGCTGGAAAGATTTTTGTTAATATTCAACTCAACAGGGCCCGGGCAAAATTTTCAGGGTCAAACGGACGCAGATCTTCCATTTTTTCGCCCAGTCCGATAAATGAAATGGGTATCTGATGCTGCAGGGCTATGGCCACCATTACCCCGCCTTTGGCTGTGCCGTCCAGTTTGGTTAAAATAATTTCGTCGATATTGATCTCCCGGGCGAAAAGTTCGGTCTGGGACAAAGCGTTCTGGCCGGTTGTTGCATCCAAAACCAGTATGGTGCGGTGAGGGGTGCCGGGACGTTTTTTCTGCATTACACTTTTAACTTTTTTCAGTTCCTGCATCAAGCCGGATTTAGTGTGCAGCCTGCCGGCAGTGTCCACATACAGAACATCCGTCCCAGCGGCCACAGCTTTGTCCAGGGCTTCGTAAGCCACTGAAGCCGGGTCCGCCCCGTGGCTTTTGGCATAAAACTGGGCATCAACGCGTTCAGCCCAGATACCCAGCTGCTCAATGGCCGCGGCTCTGAAGGTGTCTCCGGCGGCAATCATCACCCGCCGACCTTTCATGCGGTCCCTGTGAGCGAGTTTGGCAATAGTAGTAGTCTTGCCTACACCGTTTACTCCGATCATCAGAACCACTTCCGGAGGATCGGGCTTGATTCTTTTTTTGGGTCTGGGAAAGAAGCCAGCCAGTTCTTTACCCAGGAGCTGCTTGAATTCCTGGGGATCCTCCACATTTTTTCCGGATACTTCTGTCCGCAGCTTCTGCACAAGTTCGGTAGCTGCTTTGTGTCCGACATCGGACATGATCAGTATCTCTTCCAGTTCTTCCCAGAAGGCCTGGTCAAAACTGGTACTGGAGCTGAGAAGCTGGTCGATCTGCCTGGACAGCTGGGCCTTGGTCTTACTCAGTCCATGAGAGAGCTTGATAAAAAGCCGGCTTTTCTCATCCTCCTCGTCTTCCAGGTCCAGGGCCAGGGCCATCCTGTACTGAAGTTCCGACCTGAATTCTTCCAGGTGGGTATACCCCATGTCGTCCAGCCATTTGGCAAATCCGGCCACAAAGTCTTCTGCTTCTTTCTTGGGAACTTCCAGGGCATCAAAGAAAAAATAAAGCCTTTGCCACAGCAAGTCTCCCTTGGAATCAACTCCCTGCAGAAGATGATTCAGCCATATGCTCAGTCTGGGCTCTGCTACAGCCAGGGACTGCCTGAGGCGTGCCTGCCATTCCTTATCCTGTGTCTCAGTGGGAGCGGATGGCTTATCCTCTATTATTGGCGGCTCTATTGTTTCTTGAGGATCGCTTTTCCACAGGTTTTTGATTTTGCTGAAAAAACCCAAGTTCAACTCCTCCAGTTCAGATTGTGATTAATGCGGGGTTGCAAGTGCAGTCTGCTTTAGTACAGGTCAATGAGGTATTTATCCCAGTGGATTTTGCCTTTTGCCTTCTTTTTGTGGCGTATAAGCACATAAAGGGCTCCGGTCCCGCCGTGCCTGGGAAGAGCGGAGCAGAAGGCCAGAACAATTCTTTTCAGCGGTTCCATGGTCAGCCAGACCTGTACCTCGTTTCTGAGTACTCCCTCGCCCAGGGGTGAGTTTTTTCCGCGTCCAGGGATCAGCAGCACACAGGTCTTGCCCTGATGGTACTGCTCACGCATGAAGTGCAACAGTTCCTGCCGGGCCTGGTCGCTGTTCAGGCCGTGCAGGTCCAGGTGGGCTTCAATGCTCAGTTCTCCGCTTTTTAACCGGCGAAACGTCCTGGTATTGATGCTTTTGACGTAGCCCTGGATGTATTCATCCGAGAATTGCACATCAAACTCAACATCACCCCTGACAAGTCTGTACAGGGTGTCCAGGTCGCTTTCCTCTTCAAGGGAAACTTTTTCTGCTGCAGGCTCCGTCTCCAGGGGTATATCCCGTCCCTTGCCCTTGAGGGGTTTGACTTCGGACATGGCTGCCTGAAAGAGGTTATCTCCACTGCCATCTTCCTCTTCTTCAGAAGGAGTGGGTGGTTCTGGAGTTTTTTCCCTCTTCCTGGAGGAGATTTTTATTTTTTTCAGCTCTTTTAAGGAGTTCATTTCAATATGCCTGAAATCTGGCTTTGTGGGCGCATATCATGCAAGGTTTTGGGAACTGTCCGGCTCCCTGCAGGCTGTACCGTTTTTCTGGAAAGAGTGCAGGTTTACTTTGCTTTTAATCAGCTCCACTACTTCATGGGATGAGTCTGCCATGCAGAACAGGGAAAAATCGCTTTTCTTCATGTAGCCCCTGGAAACCATTTGCTCCATCATCCAGTCTAAAAGTCCTTTCCAGAACTGCCTGCCCACCAGAATGACGGGAAAGGGCTTGATGCGCTGGGTCTGCATCAGGACCAGGGTCTCGCAGAGCTCGTCCATGGTGCCCAGTCCGCCGGGCATCACAATATATGCCTTGGCGTATTTTATGAACATGACTTTGCGTACAAAGAAATATCTGAAATCACATCTAAGGGTTATGTAATTATTGGCTTTCTGTTCAAAGGGCAGCTTGATGTGCAGGCCTACCGAGTTTCCCTGGGCGTCGAATGCCCCCTTGTTCCCCGCCTCCATTATCCCCGGACCTCCTCCGGTAATAATGTTGAAGCCGTAACTGGCAAGTCTGTTGGATATGTCGTAGGCCATGCGGTAATATTCGTCCTCCGGGTCCAGCCTGGCTGAACCGAATATGGACACAGCCGGACCCAGGTCATTCATTTTTTCAAAGGCGTCAACGAATTCCGCCATGATTTTGAAAAGACGCCATGAATTGGTGTATGAAAGGTCTTCAATAAGGTATTGATTTGAATTGGCCATGCAGGTTTTCCTTGTTCCTGTATTCTACTGTTTGCCTGCTTTTGCTGTAAGTTTGCGGGGTTTCACCCGGGCATTTTTCCAGGCAATGGGGTTAAAGACTATAATTACAAAACATCGACAATTCAAGCTCAGCCGAGCCCGGTTTTTTTTCAGGTTTCCATCCGGAAAAATGACTTCCCGGCTGGAAACAATTTTTTATCAAATGATCAGATCCTGCCTTCTGAGACCATTCTGTTGAGTATGTTTCTATAGCTTAGTCCTGCAAACTGAAATCCCTTGGTGCCGAATTTCATGTTGGCTTCCAGTATATACAGCCTGCCCCTGCTCTGGCATATATCAATGCCTGACAGATCAAAGCCACAGACCCGGGCAGCCCGGAGGCCGATCTCAAGCACTTCATGAGGTATATTTTCCAGGGATACTGTACCCCCTTGTGAGATATTGGCTTTGAAGCTTCCCTGGGCCGGTATCCTGCGGTAGGAATGAACAACTTCATCCCCTACGACTACAACCCTGTAGTCGTCATCCACAGACAGAAATTCCTGGATATAGGCCGGGTGATTATTTGCCAGGTAGATGTCCAGTTCATGCCGGTCTTGAATAAGCCAGACACCGTGACCCATGGATGATGTCCTGGGCTTCTTGGCTATAAAGGGGAAGGAAAAGTCATCTGTAATGGAGTTCTGCTGTTTGGGGCCGAAATAAAACCTGGTTCTGGGAGCAGGCAGTCCCTGCAGCTGAAAAAGAATGGTCTGTTTGATCTTGTCCCCCATGAAGCGGTAGGTGTTCACGCCGGGGAAAATTCTTTTGCCCATGATCTGAAACAGGTCGGCATACAGCGAGGTGGGAAAATATATCTTTTGGGCCTTGAGAATCATGTCCAGCTTCCATGAAGGGTAATCCTCCAGGTTGGGAAACACGCCCAGGGTAAGAACATCCGGGCAGTGGATCAACTGGGAGCCTAGAGCAATCCGGGTATGGGAAGAAGGTGCTTCCATGTTCGTCGATGGAGTTTGTTTACCCAGGTTCAGAGCAGAGACAAGTCAGGTGACGCCGGTTGAAAAATTGTGTCAGGCAAAATCCCACCTGGGTCCTTCCGGGGTATCCATGACCTCTATGCCCTTGGCGGTGAGTTCTTCCCGGATCTGGTCGGCGGTTTCAAAGTTCTTGTCTTTTCTGGCCTGCTGTCTTTTCAAAATAAGATCCTGAACAGCCTGCTGATCAATATTCAGGCGTTTGCAGCGCATGACTTTCAATTCTTCCAGAAAAGCTTCACCGGGATACTGGAAAACTCCCAGGGCATCTCCCCAGTTTTTAAGCATGTCCAGCATCTTTTGCATGATTTCCCTGCCGGCCTCGCTTTTACGGAAAGTCTTGTCCTCCAGCATACGGTTGGCCAGACGCACCAGGCCGAATACATAACCCACGGCCTCGGCTGTGTTCAGGTCATCCTGCATGGCCTGGTCCCATTTGCCGGCAAGCCCCTGTAATTCTTCGTCTGCCTCGGGAAAACTCTGCCCTTTGCTCCATTTTTCCTTCTGCAGTCCCTTCTGCAGAGCCGTCTTGGCCCAGTACACCCTCTTCAAGGCCTTTTCCGTCTCTTCCAGGGAGCCGTCGGAATAGTCCAGGGGGCTGCGGTAATGTTTTGTCAGCAGGAAAAAGCGCAGTACTTCCCCGTGGAAATCTTTCATTATGTCCCTGATGGTTATGAAGTTGCCCAGGGACTTGGACATTTTCTCGGAGTTCACTCTGACAAATCCGTTGTGCACCCAGTATCTTACGAATTCTCTGTCGAATGCAGCCTCACTCTGGGCCTTTTCGTTTTCATGGTGGGGGAAAGCCAGGTCCTGGCCTCCACCGTGGATGTCAAAGGGAATGCCCAGGTATTTCTCGCTCATGGCAGTACATTCCAGGTGCCAGCCCGGCCGGCCTGCACCCCAGGGGCTGTCCCAGGATGGTTCCCCGGGTTTGGCCGTTTTCCACAGTGCAAAATCCAGCGGGTCCTCTTTTTCTTCATCCTGGGCTATCCTTGATCCGGACTGAAGTTCTTCAATGTTTCTGCCGGACAGTTGTCCGTAATTGGGCATTCTGCGCACCCGGAAGTAGATGTCTCCGCCGGAAGTAATGTAGGCAAAACCTTTGTCCAGAAGAGACTGGGTGAGCCGGATCATTTCGTCTATATGCCTGGTGGCTCTGGGCTCCACATCCGCCTTGAGAACGTTTAGTTCATCCATGTCCCGGTAGAAGGCCTCAATGTATTTATCGGCCACCAGGTCCGGATCCAGTCCTTCTTCCTCTGCGCGTTTGATGATTTTATCGTCAACATCGGTGAAGTTGCGGACAAAATTGACCTGGTATCCCAGGCAGCGCAGGTAGCGCACCAGTACATCAAAGACCACGCAGGACCTGGCATGTCCGATATGGCAGTAGTCATAAGCGGTGATGCCGCAGACATACATTCTTACCTTGCCTGGCTCCAGGGGGACGAACTTTTCTTTTGCGCGGTGCTGGGTATTATAGATGAGCATTATTGATAGAATCCTGTAGTTTTCGTTTTTAAAGCAAACAGCTGCAGCTTGTTCAGGGGTAACTGTTCACTATAATGATATGACCTTCAGTGGTCCGGAAATTCGGCAAACAGGACGTAAAAACTCGCTCCAAGGAAGCGTAAATCAAAACCTCTTCAAGTTTTTTCAACCAGAAAAGCTTCAATTATATTACGCTTT
>PWFB01000024.1 GCA_003553695.1 Desulfonatronospira sp. | reverse complement strand
TTCTAATAACATGCTTTAAATCAAATTCGGTGTTTTACGGTTTTGATTAACGCTTCCTACGTCGCTCAGACAGTTTACGCCCAGTTTGCCGAATCCCCGGACCCTGGCTTTTCGTCCGCAGATGGTGAATAGTTACAAAAATCCTAACTATCAATGAGAAGTTTAGATTGTCCAGCTTTAGCAGATGTAGAATAGTTACAAAAAAGTAGCGACTTGAATCTACTCCAGATTGGATGCTGCAAAATCCCAGTTTGCCAGCTTGTCCAGGAGCGCCTGTACATAATCCGGACGGCGATTCTGGTAATCCAGGTAATAGGCATGCTCCCAGACATCAATGGTCAGCAGGGGCTTCATATTGTGCACAAGGGGCAGATCCGCATTCAGGGTTTTGGTCACCTTGAGCCTGCCTCCTTCAAGAACCAGCCAGGCCCATCCACTGCCGAACTGGGTCACCGCAGCGCTATGCAGTTCCTTTTTGCAGGCATCTACGGAACCGAAAGCCTCTTCCATCTTCTGCTTAAGAGCTGCAGGAGGTTCCTTGCCACCCTGAGGACTCAGGCTGTTCCAGAAAAAAGTATGATTCCAAACCTGGGCAGCATTATTGAAAATGCCCACCTTGTCCGCATTATTGCGGGTCGCCTGAATTATCTCCTCCAGAGACTTTCCCTCCAGATCGCTTCCTGAGATGAATTTATTCAGGTTGGTTACATAGGTCTGATGGTGTTTACCATAATGAAATTCCAGAGTTCTGGATGAAATTACCGGTTCAAGGGCATCCTGCGCAAAAGGCAGCGGCGGCAGTACATGCTCTGTCTTGCTTGCATTTTCTTGACTCATAAAAAACCTCCCTTTTTACTTTGCTTTGTTAGCCCTGCATTTTGCACGGCATTTCCATATTTTAACATGAACATATTTATATCTCCAGCCTCTCCTGTCAAGCAGGAACAGATCCTGAAAAATATCAGTCCTTGACTCTCCCCGCATAGGGCCAGGGCCGTATAACTTTAAAACCGCGCCATATTAAAGCCGGCCGGACAGATGAATATGCTCCGGGACCTGGCCTGAGGATTCAATAAAAACAGTTTTAAGAACCAGCCTCACCCTGCAGTGCTTCCGTCTCCTCTGAAGTTTTTACCGCACAAAGTTTGCCGCACATGGAACAGGTCCGCCCGTCCTGGGCGATCTGCATCCTGCTGCGTACAAGATCCGGATCCAGGGCGCTGGCGATCATGCCCTCCCAGTCCAGGGTCTGGCGGCAGTGAGCCATCTGCCGGTCCTTATCAGCAGCACCCGGCAATCCCTTGCTCAAATCTGCTATATGTGCCGCGATTCTGGCGGCCATCACCCCCTGATGGACATCATCCTCACCTGGAAGACCCAGATGTTCGGCCGGTGTTACGTAGCAAAGA
Source organism: Desulfonatronospira sp. (assembly GCA_003553695.1). Lineage (GTDB taxonomy): Bacteria > Desulfobacterota > Desulfovibrionia > Desulfovibrionales > Desulfonatronovibrionaceae > Desulfonatronospira. Next base: position 10,041 of record PWFB01000024.1, on the reverse strand, counting down.
AAATCGGCCCCGGCGGCTCCGGCAATGGCCCCGCCTATGGCGGAGGTGATATGGTCGTATCCGGCGGCAATATCCGTGGGTAGTGGCCCCAGCACATAAAAGGGAGCATTGCGGCAGAGCCTTTTCTGCAGCTGGATCTGGGTCTTGATCTCATTCAGAGGAACATGACCCGGACCCTCGATCATAACCTGCACACCACGTTCAAAGGCTCTGCCGGCAAGCTCAGCCAGGATCATGAGCTCCTCCCCCTGGGCCCCGTCCAGTGAATCCTGGATGCAACCGGGACGAAACCCGTCCCCCAGGCTCAAGGTCACATCGTATTTTTCAGCAATGTCTAAGAGAACTTCAAAGTCCTGGTACAGAGGATTTTCCTGCCCGTTGACCCTGATCCACTGCATGTGCAGGGAGCCGCCGCGACTGACGCAGGGCATAATGCGTTTGAAATGTTCCAGCTTGCGCACCGACTGCCTGGTAATTCCGCAATGCACGGTGATATAATCAACTCCCTGGCTGCATTGCAGTTCAATTTCCCCGAACAGCTCCTGGGATGTTATGCTGTGCATGGGCCGGCCCTGCCTGAGCATTTTGGCGGCCAGTCCGTAAATGGGCACAGTACCCAGCATGACGGGGCTTTTTTTCAGAAACATCCAGCGAAGCTGGTCCAGGTCACCGCCGGTGGAGAGATCCATTATGGAATCCGCCCCGGCCCTTAAAGCAGCTGCGAGCTTCTTCTCTTCGGCAGCCATGTCGGCGCATTCTCCGCTGGTGCCCAGATTGGCGTTGACCTTTGTCTTGAGTCCTTCACCAATGGCTTTAATGGAGGAGAAGTCATGCACCACGTTTTTGGGCAGAACCACCCTCCCCCGGGCCATGAGGCTGCATAGACCTTCGGCGCTTATGGGCTCGCCCTGTGCTGCAAGGTGCATCTCCGGGGTGATAACCCCGGCCCTGGCCTTTTGAAGCTGTGTTTTCATGATAGTCCTCCTGTAATGGATTCAGGAGGGAAGAGGTAAGCTGACCTGTGGAAGGGCCCTGACAGGGTCCAGAAAAATAATTCTTGGTGGTGAGCTCGCCAATCCCTCCGCCGGTATTATCCGGATCAGGTTCATGGGGTACATCTCAGCCCTTATTCCCAATAAGGACGCCCCCTGGCGTTTGGATCTGGATTAAAGCATATAACTCCAGATAGAGCAAGTAAAATAATTGGTAACTATTCAACACACCTTTTGTCTTCTACTTATCCTGCTAATCAGAGCCGGGGGCGAACTCTCTGGCCATCCTTTCGGCCCTGTCCAGGTCCTCCTGTGAAAGCCTGGAAGCAGTCCAGCGCTTGTTTTCCTGGGCCTGATCAAAACCCTTTTGCGCTGAAAGATAAAACCACTTGTAGGCAAGGACATAATCCTTTTCCATGTTGCGACCATGCAGGTAAAATAGCCCCAAAGCGTTCTGGGCAATAAAGTTATCCTGTCTTGCACCCTTTTCAAACCACTTATGAGCCCGGGGGAAATTCTGCCTGACACCCAGGCCCTGGGAGTAATGCAGACCCAGGTTGGTCTGGGCGTAAGCATTACCCTGTCCGGCTGCCAGATAGAAAAGCTCCATGGCCCGGCCATAATCTTTTTTTACACCTGCCCCCCTGGAGTAGAGTTCCCCCAGATTATTCTGAGCCTGATCACACCCCTGTTCAGCCAGGGGCTTGTAAAGCTCTGCTGCCTTGTCCCACTGCCCGCTTTTGTAGGCCTCATGAGCCTCTTCCAGGTCCGAACACCAACCATACGGCACCCCGAGGAGCAGAATAAAAACAAAAAAAACCAAGAACCTGTAATGATAACCTGAAGATTTCATTATTGATCACCTCAAATTTTTACTTTTCTGCAGCGTTTATCCTGGTCACCAGCATCCCTCCCACCAGCAGCTGCAAAAGATGATAAAACATAAGGGGCAGAAGAATCACTCCCAGACCGGAATGACCTTCGAAGATAAGATTGGCCATGGGCACCCCTGCGGCCATGGTTTTCTGAGGAGCACAGAAAAGGGCGGCCATGGCGTTTTTGTGGTTAAAACGAAACAGCCTTATGCCCAGCACAACCAGACCCAGGACCAGGGCCAGGAATACAATGGATCCTGCACCCGCTGTCAGGGCGGCTGCTGTGCCCTCCTCTTCCCAGATGCCATCCTTCCACGAGTTGCAGAACGCCGCGTAGACAATGAAAACAATGATCAGGCTGCTTGTCGTGGAAAAGGTTTTTTTCAGGGCATCCGCCACCCGGTATACAAAAGGCCTTAAAATCTGTCCGGCCACAAACGGTACCAGCAGGAGCAGGGAGATATCCAGCAGCAACTGCCCCAGGGGTATAGGCACACCGCCGGCCTGAAGCCATGCGCTGACCCACAAAGGGGTGATTAGTATTCCGGCCACGTTGGCCAGGCTGGAATTAAACACCGCCCCGGCCACGTTGCCATTGGTCATAAAAGTATAGGCCACTGAGGTGGCTATGGTGGTGGGCAGCACCGCCAGAAAAAAGAACCCTGTGCGCATATCCTGTGAAAGCAATGGATGAGTTGTAATTATCATCGCCAGTGCTGCCAGGGGAATAAGCACAAATATGAAGGCCTGAACGAATATATGCAGCCTCCACTGCATCAGCCCATCCCTGATTGCGGCCATGGACAGGGTCAGACCCTGGAAGAAAAATATTAGGACAACTCCCAGCCTGGTGGTGTTTTCGCTTTGAAGCAACCCACCCCTGGCCCCGGGTTCCGGAAACATCCAGGCCAGAAACACTGCCGCCACAAGGCCGAACATAAACCAGTTTTTTTTCAGCCAGTCCGCCACTTATTACACCTGCCGCCTTTTTTTGTCAGTCATGGCACCTTTGTACGTGAAGCTGTAGTCCTCTGTGACCTGACACCCTGACCCAGGACCCGGCCTCTATAAGTTCCCGGTGGATACTTTTTGCGTTCCAGATCTCTCCTTTCAGTTTGACCTGACCCTCGGGATCCAGGGTGTTGACAACCCAGGCCCTTTCCCCGTGAAGCCTGGCCACCATATCAGTGTAACCTGGCTGCATGGCTCTTTTGTAAAATGGATAGAGTACCACGTCTTTGAACACCAGTACTGCCAGTACAAGCACAACGGTGCTTCCACTGATCCAATCCTGGTCCCTTGCATGCATGAGAAGAATCAGGACGATGAGAAATCCGGGCACCTGAAGTGCCACATATCTGATCAAAGGTGTCAACTATGTGTACCCACCTAAACTTACTGTCTGCTTCTAGATTTTTTAAAACTTCACCTTGAATATCTATGTTCTTATGACTTTAAAAGAAGAGTTTCCACCAAAATCTTCAATTGTCAACACCGGCTTGACCACAAGCCGGAACCGGGGCATGAATTGCTGCGTCGATTTTCAACCAGCTCGGACAGCACTGGGAAAAAATTCATATCCTGCCAGCTTTCCAGGGGGTTGTCATTATAGCCCTAGTTGTTATATTGGACAAAATATGTAACAAAATGACACATGTGCAAATTTAGTCAGGATAAGGTTAAAAACTATGCTTAAAAAAATAACCTCTGTTACCAAACTTTTCAGCCTGCGCCTGGCCCTGGTGGTCTATGTTGTTCTGCCCCTGGCATGCATTCTGGCCATCACCGGTTACCTGGTCTTAAACGCTCTGGAAAGACAGGTGGAACAGCAAATGCAGAACGATCTGGAACTGGTGGCCCGTTCCATCCAGCTGCCCTTAAGCCATGCTTTGGAACGCGACCGGGAGGGCAGCATGATCCAGGCCCTGGAGTCGGCCTTTGCCATCGGCAGGGTCTACAGCGCAAACGTCTATGACAAGGACGGTCAGGAAATCGCCTCAGCCGGCAGAACAGACCCGGACCCGGAAAAAGAGAAACTCACCGAACTGGCTGCGGAAGGGGAAAGACGCGGTGAATTCGGTCACGTAGCTGGGCAAGAGGTTTATTCATACTTTGTCCCTCTCACAGACTCCGGCGGGCGCATAAGCGGACTGCTGCAGCTCACCCGGCGGGAAAGCGACTTCAAAGAGGATATCAGCGCCATAAGGACCAAGGGGATCGTGGGACTGGGAGTGGCCATGTTTTTTATGAGCTCATTGGTCTTATATGGCCACCACAAAGCTCTGGGAAAATATTTTACCCGTTTAACCCAGAGCATGTCCCGGGTTGCCGGGGGAGAAAGAAGACATCGGTTCAGGCCCCGGGGACCTAGAGAAATTGTCACCATTGGAGAACGCTTTAATTTTATGCTGGACAGCATAGAAAAGGCTGAAAACGAAATCAGGGAACGCCGACAGGCCCAGGAAGAGCTTCAGACCAGGCTCAGACAGGCTGAAAAGCTGGCTGCACTGGGCCAGTTGGCCGCTGGTGTGGCCCATGAGCTGGGAACCCCCCTTAGTGTGATCAGCGGAAAAGCCCAGAGAGCTCAGAGAAACAATGCGCTTCCAGACGAACTGGCCTCCACTATGCAGGAAATTCGCCAGGAAGTGGAGCGAATGGAAAACATCATCCGGCAGCTGCTGGATTTCAGCCGGCGAAACGAACAGCAGAAAAGAAATGTCTCCATGAAACAGCTCGCCCGTTCCGCCCATGCTTCAGCTGAAGAAGAGGCCAGGAACACCGGTCGTGAGCTATCCATCCAGGAGCCGGACAGGGAAATACACATCAAGGCCGACCCCACCCGCATAGAACAGGCTTTGGTCAACCTTTTGAAAAACGCCCTGCAATCAAGTTCAAGCGCCCTTGCCCGGATCTCCTGGGGAGAGGACGGCGGATGGGCCTGGTTTCAAGTGGACGACAACGGCCCCGGTATACCGGAGGACATAAAGTCCAAACTGTTTGAGCCCTTTTTTACAACAAAAAGCGTGGGCATGGGGACAGGGCTAGGCCTGGCCGTGGTCCACGGCATCGCCGAAGAGCACAACGGAAGTATAGAGGTGGGTAAAAGCGATATGGGCGGAGCCAGATTCATCATCAGGCTCCCTGTAATTGCGGACGAACAAAACCGGAGAACAGGCTCGGGGAATTAACGATGAACGAGGTTAAGATAAAAGACAGCAAGGTACTGGTTGTTGAAGACGACAAGGGTCTGGGGCAGCTTCTGACAGAAGAAGTCCAGGACAATGGACTCGAAGCCTTATGGTGTTCCAGTGCTGAAGAAGCCCTGACCATGATGAACTCCTGGAGCCCGGACCTGGTGGTAAGTGATTTGAGGCTTCCAGGGATGGACGGTTTGGATTTTCTGCAAAAGGTCCGGGATGAGTTGCCGGAAAACCAGCCCGATTTTCTTATGGTTACTGCGTTCGGGACCATATCCAGGGCCGTGGAGACCCTGAAAGCTGGAGCTGAAGATTTCCTGACCAAGCCCCTGGACCTGGATCACTTCATTCTCACGGTACAGAGGGTCCTTAGAAACCGCGCCCTGCGCCTGGAAGTCAAACAGATCAAGAATCTTCTCAACTCGGACAGCTTCCATGACATGTATGGACAGAGCCGGAGCATGCGCTTTCTCTTCGATCAGATAACCAGAGTGGCTCATGCAGACGGTCCGGTGCTCATCCATGGAGAATCGGGAACGGGTAAGGAACTGGTGGCCAGGGCCATCCACGCCGAAAGCAAAAGGGCGCAAAGTCCTTTTCTGGCGGTCAACTGCGCCGGAATACCGGAGCACCTCCTGGAAAGCGAATTCTTCGGACACAAGGCAGGGGCCTTCACCGGGGCCAGCAAAACCAGGCAGGGACTATTTGCCGAGGCTCATGGGGGCACCCTGCTTCTGGACGAGATATCGGAAATGCCCCTTTTTATGCAGGCCAAACTCCTGCGACTTTTGCAGGACGGCAAAGTACGCCCCGTAGGCGGAAACATTGAAGAACAGGTTGACGTACGCATCCTGGCCGCAACCCACCGGGATCTGGAGGAAGAAGTCCGCCAGGGTCATTTCCGCGAAGACCTTTTCTACCGCCTGGAGACTTTTACCTTACGCATCCCGCCCCTCAGGGAACGTGAAAGCGATCTGGAGCTATTGGCCGAACGACTGCTCAGAGGTTTCTGCGTGCAGACAGGCAAAAATATCCAGGGATTTTCACAGCAGGCCCTGAACATTCTTGAAAAATATCACTTCCCCGGAAATGTACGCGAGCTTCAAAATGCTGTTGAAAGGGCGGTGACCTTTTGCGACGAAAACGAAATACTTCCCAGACACCTGCCCGCCCGCATCCGGGAACACCAGGCTTCTTCCCAGAACGACCCCGCCGGACATGTTTCTCGACAACTGTTCCAGGATCACAGCCTGCCTCCTCTGTCCGAGGTTGAACAACGCTATATCCAGCATGTACTGGACAAGGTGGGAGGCAATAAGCGCAGAGCGGCCTCCATCCTGGGCATAGGCAGGCGCACGCTCTACCGCAGACTGGGCGAAGAAGTAAACAGCCAATGATCATGCCTGCAAAACCGTCTCATGCGCCATATATGCACACAAGACCCTTGCATGACTGACACACTTTACTCCAGCATTGCTCGTGCAGAAAGATTCTTAGCCCTTGTCTGAAGCCATCTAAGTCTGGCCCTGCGCATACCTGGCACATCAATTGCTATCCCCTAAGCTAAAGTTATTTTTTGCCGCAAAAAATGCGGCACAACAACTAATTTATTTTGGAGGGTTAAATGTTTAGCACGAAAAGTTCCATTGTTCTCAGTCTGGCAGCAGCAGCAATGCTGATTCTCGGCTTCGGCCTGAAAGTACAGGCCCAGCAGGAATACCAGCAGGAAGGTCAACAGCAGCAGTATCAGCAGGAAATGATGCAGCAGCAGGCGCCTGAAGTAGATGTCAGCGATGCCGAGCTGGATCAGGTTGCTGATGCCTACCAGGCAGTAACAGAAGTACGGGAAAGATTTCAGCAGGAACTGGGAGAAGTATCTGATCCTGAAAAGGCCCAGGAGCTGCAGCAGCAGGCCGGAGAAGAAATGGTAGAGGCAGTTGAAGCCCAGGGCCTGGACGTACAGACCTACAACCAGGTTATGGAAGCAGCCCAGGTGGATGAAGAGCTCAGGAATCAACTCCTGGAACGCCTTGAAGGAATACAATAATTAGTTCAGGAGGTAATGGCAGATGTGGCTTAAAGGAATTCTATTAACACTGGCTGCAGTGCTGGTGCTGGGTTTTTCCCTGGGTTGCGAGCCCGAACAGGAAATGGACGCACCAGAAGGATTTGAAGAAGAGGCGCCGCCTGCTCCCGAAGGTTATGAACCGCCTGCTCCTGAGGGATATGAACCTCCCGCTCCTGAGGGATATGAACAGCCTGAGGGACAGGACCCCTACGGTGAACCTGGAGAAGAATAACAAGCACCCGGATTTTAATCAAAACAACCGGAATCTATGATCCCGGCGATAAAAAAGGCCCTCCATTGCTGGAGGGCCTTTTTTGTGTCAAACCATGCATACACAGTCCAGATCCGCAGGGTCATCTGTCAGTGAAACTTGACAACGCACTGGAAATAATGATTGTGAATTTGTTGGCTTTGCAGAATCCAAGAGAATTTTATCTCCAGCCCAACGATCCCTTGAAGCATTATTAACTTTGTTTCTTTTTAAGTCACACTTTTTTAAGAGCATGCAAAAAAATACGCAAAACATGGATTTACGGGATACATCCTCACCCAGTTGCCCGGACCAGGAAAATGTCTCTCCCCTTTTTTTCGACCAGAGCGACTATGAACTTTTGCGCATGGTCAATGACATATTCACCAGAAAAACCTACTCTGATCAAAAAAAACTTCTGGCACCTCACCTGCATCCACACGGCATCAAGGAAATGGCCGCCCCCAGGGCGCAGCGCATAGCCTATTCCGTGATCCAGCTCCTGGAATCTCTGGAAAGCGGGGAAAGACAGGACAGAATCAGTGCCCTGGGCTCTTTGCGCGATGAAGTACTCTATACTTCTCACGGCCCCATGCGCATAAATACCGCCAGAGTACTGGTGGAAATCATGAAAAACCTTGTCCGCAGCCACGGAGACTGCAGACGGCAACTGGAGCTGGCCAGGGACTTTGCCATGGTCTCTCTGGGCAAACCCCGCAAGGTCCGCTGGGAACTGAAAAAATACCACCTCCTGGAAATGCCTGAAGAGTGGAACCAGGTCGCCTTTGATGAACACGTTCATGACGTGAATACCACCGGAAGAAAGTCACCCACCCACCTGATAATGGATGCCTGGATCAAGGGGATCCGAAGACTCACAGTTATTTATTACAATCACGTGCCCCGGGAAGCCGCGGAAGAACTCCTGGAAGCGGCTCATATCATGGATATCAAAGTCATGGTGGGCATAGAATTTACAGTAAAGTTTCGACAGAAACCTGTACGCATGGTCTGGGTACCCCGCGGCTTCAGCGACTCCAGGGGATTTCTCGAATTCCTGCGCACACCTCGCATCCGGGGTTTCATGGATCAGGGCAGAGCGGTATCCAACCGCACCCGGTCCTATGTACTGGGCTTACTACATTCCTTCAACCGCAATCATCTCCCCGAGGTCAACCGGGAGATGGGCCTGAACCTGCCCCTTTTAGATGAACAGGACTTTCTAAAATCCGTGGGGCAGGGCCAGGTATCCGTACACCACCTGGGTAAATACATCCATGAACTAATTTCAGCTGGAATTGCAGTCAAGCAAGTCAGTACAGGCAAAACTCAGGAGCAGGCGACCTCTGAAGATGGCAGCAATGATGTACAGGAACCGGATATCTACGATATCATTGAAAATTACCTGCGCAGCGCCCAGAATCCTGATGTACCTGATATTTTCGAAATTGATGACCCTCCAGAACTTTTGACCCTTACTCCCGAGGAACTGGCGGCAAAAATCAAGAGCCTCCACGCCAACTCCAACATCACTCTCAACCTCTGCGACCTGAAAGTTGAAGATGTTATTGAAATCCTTTTTGACTGCAAGGGCATGATCACCCACCTGGAAATCCTGAACCTGAAGAACCAGGTCCTGGGCCGGGAGCATGACAAGGAAAGGATAATCAACCTGCAAAACGCCATCAACGCCGGAAATGTCATCAAGCTGAAAAAATACCTGGGGGAACTGGTGCGAGAAGCAGAAGAACGCCAGAGCCTCGATTCCTCCAGAAGAGACAAGCTGGTGGAGATTCTTTGCGACATATCCGCCCTGCAGTCATTTTACCAAAACCGTCCCCTCTACGGATGCATAGGCTCTGATTCCACCGGCCGCTCCGGGCGTGTTTACGGCATGGGCATGGTCCTGTCCGAATCGCTTCCACGAAGCGCCCGCAGGCAGCTTATGAGCGGGCGCAACAACACTCACCAGAGGCTGGACGTGGGCATAAAATCCCTGACCCAGGATACTTATATCCCCAAAAACCGTTACAACTTTCTCTCAGCCGGAATCTCCAGGTTCATAAAAAAAGTTCCGGTCCTGAACAGGCTGGAGTATCAGCGCATGCGCGAATGGGTGGTACAGGACTACTACAGTCTGTCCCCGGACAAGAGTAATATTTTCACCCTGGGTGGAATCCACTCCCCCGGGGAGGACGTTCCCGGCGGAAGGCAGAACGGGCCCAGGAGAACCAGGGGCCTGGCCTCTCTCAAGTATCTAAACACCCGCATCAAGATCGCCTCCAAGATTGGCATTGGATTTATCCCGGCTTTTCTCACCTTTCTGCTCACCCACGAGTGGTGGATACTTATGTATTTCGGAGCTGTCATCTGGTTCGGCATTACCGGGGTACGCAATGTAATCCAGTCCGTTCTGGGCTGTGGGGGAATCAACAGGCCTTCCCTGGCCAAGTGGAGCACATTTGTCAGCTGGGACCGTTTTGCCGACTCCCTTATGTATACAGGCTTTTCAGTTCCTCTGCTGGATTTCATCCTCAAGACCCTCATCCTGGACCAGGGATTCGGGGCCACGGTGGCCACCCACCCGGTAATAGTCTATGCCACCATTTCCCTGGTAAACGGCATGTATCTCTCCACCCACAACTATTTCCGGGGTTTG
>PWFB01000102.1 GCA_003553695.1 Desulfonatronospira sp. | reverse complement strand
TGGCGCTGTTGCCGAACACGGTCAACCAGACAAAAGTAACAGCCACCGGCACCAGAAGTACACCGGTGAGATACTGCCGGATGGTCCTGCCGTAGGAAACCCTGGCTATAAACATGCCCACAAAGGGAGACCAGGCAATCCACCAGGCCCAGTAAAACAGGGTCCAGCCACTCTGCCATCCTCCTTCATCATAGGTCTCAGTCCACAGGGACATGGACGGCAGGTTCTGCAGATAGTTGCCGGTGTTCTCCAGAAGTCCGGTGACAATAAACAGAGTGGGACCAAGGATGAGCACAAAGAGCATCAGGATCCCGGCAATGACGATATTTACCTGGCTCAGAAATTTAATGCCTGCATCCAGCCCTCTGATAACCGACCACAGGGCTAAGGCGGTTATGCCGGCAATGAGCAGTCCCTGAACAAAGGTATTTTCAGGAATGCCAGTTAAGTGACTTATGCCGGCGTTGATCTGCTGCACCCCGATTCCCAGGGAGGTGGCCACTCCGAACAGCGTGGCAATGGTGGCCAGAATGTCAATAAAGTTGCCTACAGGGCCGTAGATGCGTCTTCCCAGAACCGGATAAAAAATATTGCGGATGGACAAAGGCAGTTTTTCGGAAAAGCCGAAAAAGCCTATGCCCAGACCCACGACGGCATAGATGGCCCAGGGATGAAATCCCCAGTGCAGGAAAGTAAGTTGCATGGACATTTTTGCGGCTTCCATGGATTCTGATTCACCCAGGGGATTGTCCAGGTAGTGATACATGGGCTCAGCCACGCCGTAAAACAGAAGTCCAATCCCCATGCCTGCTGAAAAGAGCATGGCGAACCAGCCGATAGTGGAAAACTCCGGCTCAGCGTCTTCTCCTCCCAGACGCATCCCTGCATATTTGGTAAAGATAAGAGCAATACAGAACACCAGCACCAGGCTCTTGACCAGGATAAAAAACCAGCCGAAATACGTGGTCATCCAGCCCAGTATAGCCTCGAAACCCGCCAGAGCCGCCTCTCCGGCAGCCAGGGTAACAATTACTCCCAGAAGAATTATGGCTGTAGAAATGAAAAACACCCAGGGATGGATGTCGTACCTGAACCGACCTGTTTTCTTTTTCCAGGTGGCCTTTCGCATCTGGCGAGGTATCTGAATTTCTTCCATGCGTACCTCCTGATTAAAATTGTTTTTACAGCTGCATCCTGCACTTGCACATGAATTATAACATGTCCTGCAGGCAGATTATGCCGCAGATGTCCATCAAATCTTTTTCAGAATAACTCTATCCTCTTCCACAACCATTTCAAATGCGTCTCCTGGCTTAAATCCGGTATACTGCAGCATCTTCTCCGAAAAGATTACTCCGTCCTTCTTGTATTTCCACCACCTTTTCTCTTCCAGAGTGGGAGGATCCAGAAGACCCGGTATCTCGTAGAGCTCGTTGTCCTCGTCCTGAAGCATGAGCAACTGCTCATACAGGCTGTACCTGGAAATCTGCAGCTCCTTCATTATCGCCTTGGCATCCTTTTTTTCCTTGATCAACTGCCGCAGACGGTCAGGGTCATAATTGTGGCTATAAGTCCCCTTGCGTTTTCCCTGTTTCATGGCTTACCTCCCTCTAGAATGCTGGTTGACAAGCGACATTCCTTGATCAGCAGAGGCATCAGGCATTATCTGATCTTTGCTGATGCTGAGCCACTGCCGAAAATTCTGTACACTATAAATCACCTATAGCAGATCAAAAATGTCTGTAAAAAGATTGAAATAAACCTCAGTATGAACTATACTCTTGCCAAAAGTCAATATAGTGTAAATAACAACAGGCTGACCGAATATGCTCTAAACACTTGTAAAGGCAGCATAAGACATGTTCAGTATTAATGTATAAACTCCGATCACATTCAGCACTTAAAATAATTACAACCAGGGCCAGCTCTTAACTGACATGAACAGCAGCACTTACTGGCAACACCTGAATCACAGGGCGGATATCGGCATTGAGGGAACTGGACCGGATATGGGACAAGCCTTTGCCCAGGCCGGGCTGGCTCTCATGGCGGTTATGTGTGACCTGAAGCTTATACGCCAGAAAGAATCCAGGAGCATAAACCTGGAAGGCCGGGACCCGGAAATCCTGTTATTCGATTTCCTGAATGAACTGATTTTCCTGGTTTCTGGCGAGGGATTCGCATTTTCCAGTCTGCAGGTCAGCATCAATAACGGCCGTTTGCACGCCCGGATTTGGGGTGAACCCCTGGACGGCCCCAGACATCAGCCAGCAGTGGAAGTAAAAGGAGCCAGCTTCAACGGCCTCCAGGTGCGGCAGGACAAAAACGGACAATACATTGTCAGCTGCATTGTGGATGTCTAAGGATTTGACAACCAATGGACCTGTATTAACATATCATGTTTAAACTATTTATCAAAAAAACCAAAAGATGAGCATGCAAAAACCCGCCAGAGTCTCTTCATACATGCACCGCCTGGAACCTGAAGGCCCCATGCGTGTGCCCGGCTTTATCTTTGCCGACGATGAACTCCTGACGGACATGGAGGCGGACGTTTTCAGGCAGGTGGCCAATGTGGCCACTCTGCCGGGAATAGTCCATGCCGCCATGGCCATGCCGGACGCCCATCTCGGGTACGGTTTTCCAATAGGCGGAGTGGGCGCATTTGATCCCCACCAGGGAGGAGTAGTCTCCGCTGGAGGAGTGGGGTTCGACATCGCCTGTGGAGTACGTACGCTGGTGACAGGAATTCACAAAGACAAAGTCCTGGCTGAAAGGAAAACCCTGGCCGACCTTTTGTACCAGAATATCCCGGCGGGACTGGGGACCAGAAAGGGGCTGAAAATTTCCAGCAAGGAAATGGACCGGATGCTGGCCCAGGGTAGCAGATGGGCTGTGGGCAAAGGATACGGAACAAGTTCGGACCTGAAAAAAACCGAGGAAGGCGGTACAGCTTCCGGGGCGGATCCCGGGGCGGTAAGCGACAAGGCCAGAAAACGCCTGGACCGGGAACTGGGCACCCTGGGCTCTGGAAATCACTATCTTGAAGTCCAGGCCATCCAGGAAATATTCGACGACAGCGCCGCCCAGGCCTTTGGACTGAACAAGGACGACGTGGTCATAAGCATTCATTGCGGCTCCCGAGGGCTGGGGCACCAGGTGGCCACCGAGTTCATCCGGCTCATGGTCCAGGAAGCAGCCAGGCAGAACATCAGGCTGCCGGACAGGGATCTGGCCTGCGCCCCGATTTTTTCCGATACCGGACAGCAGTATCTCGGAGCCATGCGCGCAGCCATAAATTGTGCCCTGGCCAACCGCCAGATCCTGGCCCATCTTGCTTGTGAAACATTTGAAACGGTCTTCCCCGGTGCCCGGGTTTCCATGCTCTATGATGTATGCCACAACACCTGCCGGGAAGAGGACCACGAACTGCATGGTAGAAGCATCAGGCTTTTCGTACACCGCAAAGGAGCCACAAGGGCCTTTGGCCCCGGACACCCGGATCTGCCTGCCCAGTACCGCCAGGTGGGGCAGCCGGTGCTTATTGGCGGAAGCATGGGCACTTCTTCTTACATTATGACCGGAACTGTGGAAGGAATGGAGCTGAGCTTCGGATCCGCCTGCCATGGAGCAGGCAGGGTGATGAGCCGCAAACAGGCGGTGAAAAAATATCCCGGCCGTCAGGTTATTGACCATTTGCAAAAAATGAATATCGAAGTTAGAAGTCACAGCTTCAAGGGACTGTCCGAAGAAGCCCCGGAAGCATACAAGGATGTAAGCCGCGTGGTGGAGGTAAGCCATAAAAGCTATCTGGCCCGTAAAGTAGCAAGACTCAAGCCCATGATCTGCATAAAGGGATGAATTGTGGACATCTTTGCCAAGAAAGCCGAGGAAAGGATCCTGGAGGCCCTGGAAAAGGGAGACTTTGACAATCTGCCTGGACGGGGAAAGCCTCTGGACCTTGCAGATGATTCCAATATCCCTTCAGACATGCGTATAGCCTATAAAATCCTTAAAAATGCCGGCTATGTGCCCCCGGAAGTGCAGCTGCAGAAAGAAATCGCCACCACCAGAGATCTTCTCAATAACAGCCGGGAAGAGGAAGAGGCTTACCGCCGCATCCAGAAGCTGAATCTTCTGGTCACCAGAATGAACATCATGCGCAACCGCCCGGTAAACCTGGAAGAAAACCAGGAATACTACCAGAAAATTGTGAATAAGGTCCGGATAAATAAGAAGTAAAATCCACCCCGCACTTACTTTTGACGAGTTGTTATTCAGACCCTTGGCTGATTTTCACACACATGCTGTGCGAAAATCAGCTTCAGGTCCGGCAAAAGTAAGTGCGGGGTGAAAAAAACAAAGGAGAAGATTGATGTCCAAAGTTGAAGACGGAACCCAGGTAAAAGTACATTACACCGGCAAGCTGAATGACGGCACGGTTTTTGACAGTTCCCAGGATAAGGAACCCCTGGAATTTACCATGGGCAAAGGCGAGGTGATCCCCGGCATCGAGGATGCTGTCCGGGATATGGACCAGGGTGAGAGCAAGCAGGTAACCATCGGCAAGGATCAGGCCTATGGAGACCGGCGCGAGGATATGGTTATTGATGTGCCCAAGGATAAGTTCCCCGATGAAATCCCCCAGAACGTGGGCCAGCAGCTCATGCTCAAGCACCCTGAAGGCCAGGAATTCCCGGCAGTCATAGTGGATGTCAAGGAAGAGACCGTAACCCTGGACGCCAACCATCCCCTGGCCGGCGAAGACCTGAACTTTGAAATCCAGAGGGTCTAGCCCGCTGATCTGCTAGATAAACACGTCCACCCGGATAAGTTTTCCTGCCGGACACAAGTCCCCGGCAGGAAAACTTCCCGGACTCTGAAACCTGCCATCTTATCCCCGACATGACAGATGCCAGGTGCGCCGGAACAAGCCTGGCAGGAGGGGATAAGGAATTTAAACTTAAACCATCTTAGTTGACACGTGCCGCCATGCGAGTGTCTTGCACCTTTCGTGTCAAGCGCCATATGTGAACTTGGATGTCCAGTACTTACAATCCAGGCCGCTTACTGGAAAGCCCTTTGAAGTCGATATCTGAGATGGGTATAGCGCCTGGCGGCCCCTGTGCTGCGTAGTCCCATGCCCATGGCCTTGGATGAACCGATTAGCACAGCCAGTTTTCTGGCTCTGGTAAGGCCAGTGTAGATCAGGTTTCGCTGCAGCAGCAGATAGTGCTGGGTAACCACCGGCATGATCACCGCCGGGTATTCACTGCCCTGAGACTTGTGCACGCTTACTGCATAGGCCAGGGTCAGCTCATCCAGCTCGTCCAGCTCGTAAACCACTTCTCTGCCGTCGAAATCAACCATCATCTCCGACTCTTCCAGGTTCACCTCCCGGATCCAGCCCAGGTCTCCATTGTACACATCCTTTTCGTAATTGTTGCGCATCTGGAGCACCCTGTCCCTGACCCGGAACCTCCGGTAACCCCGCACCACTGCGTCAGGACCGGGATTGAGCCTGTCCTGCAGCAGACGGTTCAGCTCAGCAGTGCCCACATCCCCCTTGTGCATGGGAGTAAGGACCTGAATATCCTTCAGGGGATCCAGGTTGTAAACCGCCGGGATGCGCTGACATACCATGTAGGTTATAAGCTCCTGGATTTTGGACAGATCATCCTGCTGCACCCAGAAAAAATCGGCCTGGGGCGGTTTTTTGTCTGATGTGACTGGGAAATTGCCGGTATTTATGCGGTGGGCGTTGACCACGATGCTGGACTGTCTGGCCTGTCTGAAGATACTGGTCAAAACGGCCCTGGGCAATGTCTCGCTTTCCAGAATGTCCTTGAGCACGTTGCCGGGTCCCACAGCCGGGAGCTGATTCACGTCCCCCACCATGATCAGCCTGCATGTCACCGGCAGGGCCCTTAAAAGCTGCACCATAAGCAATGCATCCAGCATGGACACCTCGTCCACGATTACTGCGTCGGCCTTGAGCTTGTTGTCCTCATTGTGCTCAAATCCCCCGGAAGGGTTGAATCCAAGCATGCGATGGATGGTGGCCGCCCTGGCACCGGTGGCCTGGGAAAGCCTCTTGGCCGCCCTGCCCGTGGGGGCTGCCAGCTTGATCTTCAGCCCCAGAGAGGAAAAAGTACGTACCAGCATGCGGGTGATGGTGGTCTTACCCGTACCTGGTCCCCCGGTTATGACACAGGTCTTGTTCAAGCAGCCATCAAGCACTGCCTGACGCTGCTCCGGAGTCAAACGGATCTTTTCCTGCCTCTGCAGCTGCTTCAGGCTGGCTTCAACCTTTTCTCCTGACAGAGCAGCAGGATGGGTGCTCATGCTGCAAAGCCTCTGGGCCAGATCCTGTTCCACCTTGAAATAATAACTCAAGTAAACCGCCCTGGGTATGCCCTGCTCAGGCAGATCCTGAACCACCACCCTTTTTTTCTCCTCCAGGGAATCAAGAGCAGCCTGGACTTCTTCAAGGGACACTTCCCCCAGAAGTTCCAGAACCTTTTCCAGGAGCTCCTGAGCCGGGTAGAACAGATGACCCTGTTCCCCCAGATAAAACAGCTGGTAAGCAATGGCAGCCTGCAGGCGCTCCCGGCTGTTGGGAGGAAGTCCCAGCTTTATGGCCATCCTGTCCGCGGTTTTAAAACCGATGCCCCGGATATCGTAAACCAGGTCGTAAGGGTTGTCCCTGAGCTGCTGTACGGCTTCGCCGCCGTACTTCCTGAATATCCTGGCAGCGAAAGTTGTGGGGATCTCATATGTCTGCAGAAAAAGCATGAGGTTTCGAATCTCGCGCTGCCGGGACCAGGAGGACTTGATCCTGTCCAGCTTTTTGGACCCGATTCCTTCCACCTCCAGAAGCCTTTCCGGTTCGCTGTCCAGGATTTCCAGCACCTTTTCCCCGAAGGCTGCAATCATCCTGCCGGCCATTACCGGTCCAACCCCCTTGATCATGCCGGAAGCCAGGTATCTCTTGATGCCGCTGATACTGGCCGGAAAAACCTGCTCAAACTCCTGGACCATGAACTGCCGGCCGTATTTGGGGTGCTCTTTCCATTCACCCTTCAATTGAAGGGTCTCCCCGGGGACAAGGTTGCCCATGTAACCGCAGACGGTAACCTGCCCCGGCTCTCCTGAAGCCTGTACCCGGGCTATTGCATACCCGTTGTCCCAATTGGTATACGTAAGGCTGATTACTTCCGCCTTGATTTCCTTCATGTGTGTTATTATAGAGTTTGCGGCTGTGTCTGGATTTCCTTCCAGCCGATTTTTAACAACCTTGATGCCCTTTACGGCAATCCCTTTATCTCAGGCAGGATTCAATGACAAACAAAATCATGGACATTTAAAATTAAAGCCCGGGACAGAAAGCAGAAGAATATCGCCTTTAGATGGGTTAACCTGAGTCATGCAGATCTGATTGCCCCGGCAAAAGACATTCATCTCCTTGACTTTAAGGCCGGTACAAGGATAATTTTATTTCTTTTGGCAGGTTATCTCTTTTTCCAAAAAACAGCCGACAGGCATGGACAAAAGCTATGAAAAAGGCGCTGGCAGCATTAATATTTGTAGGGGCGGTATTCGCCATAATATTCACCCATACCTACCAGATGGAACAGGAATCCGCCGCCATCATGGAAAGTATCACCCAGGAAGGCAGAGTGACCATGCTCAACGTGGGGGCGGAGTTCTGCCCTCCCTGCCAGGCCATGGAGCCTGTGCTCAAGGAAGTACAGGAACATTATCAGAACCAGGTGTATATGCCCTACCTGGATATGCAGAAGCATTCCACCCAGGTACAGCATCTGGGAGTGCGGACCACGCCCACTCAGATTTTTTTTGATCATCAAGGGCGGGAAATATACAGGCACGAAGGTATGCTTGAAAAAGATGAAATTAAGGACAAACTGGACGAACTGCTGGAAAAAAACTCTGACCGGATCTAGGAAACAGGTCCGGCTGCAACCTTGTTTCAACCCATGACGGCGGCAGAACCCCGGCCATTGAACAACAAACAGGAACTCGCGGGTATTAATGATTGTATATGATATAGACGCTCTTACAGACAAAATAGAAGGCAGCGCCCTGACCATAGGCAATTTTGACGGGGTACACGTAGGTCACCAGCAGCTTATTCAGCAGGTCAAAAAAAGGGCCAAAAGAATGGGCCTGTCCAGCATAGTGGTCACCTTCGACCCGCATCCCCTGAGAGTCCTTGTGGGAACAAAGACTCCCCCCTTCATCACCCTCACACAGCACAAGCTGGAGCTTATACAGGAAACGGGGGTGGATTTTATTCTCTGTATGACTTTTAACAAAGCCATTGCATCCATGGAGCCCGAGGACTTCGTATACCAGCTCCTGGTCCAAAAGCTCAAGTTGCGGGAATTGATAGTGGGCTACGATTATGTTTTCGGTAAAAATCGCAGGGGCAATTTTCACCTGTTGCAGCAGCTTGGTCAAAAATACGATTTCAGTGTGGACCAGTTCATGCCGGTAATGGTTGATGAAGCCATAGTCAGTTCCACCCGGATCAGGGATCTGGTGGAAAGCGGGCGGGTGTGGGAAGTGCGTCCTTTACTGGGTCGTTTTTACAGCGCTGAGGGCCGGGTCACTACAGGAAGGCGGCGGGGCGGTTCATTGCTGGGCTTTCCCACGGCCAACATCCTTCTCCAGGAAGAACTCTTCCCCAGCACAGGTGTCTATGCAGTATGGGCCGAGATAGCCGGCAGGGTGCATGCTGCGGTGGCCAATATAGGTTACAATCCCACCTTCGGAAACGACTACCTTTCCGTGGAGGTGCATATTTTTGATTTCCATCAGGATGTCTACAACCGGAATATCAAGGTGTATTTCGTCCAGCGCCTGCGATCAGAAAAAAAATTCGCCGGGATAGAAGAACTCAAAGCCCAGATCACCCAGGACTGCAACCTTGCCCGGGACATCCTGAAGATGCCCCAGGCCAAACTTTGTTGACATCCAGGCATTGTTAAATCCCGGCCAATGGTTAACCTTTCTCAGGCACTATTAAAACGAAACCATAGACAACATGGAGGATCAAACACACGCATGACAAAAGCCTGGAAAACTTCCCCTTCGCCCATGGAAGAAAAGCTGCGCCACCTGGCTGGAGCGCTGCATGAAAAAAAGGCAACCAATCTTTACGCCCTTGATGTAACTGTTTACAGCAGCGCCTTTGAGGGACTTATCCTGGCCACGGCCCAGAGCGAAAGGCACGCCAGATCCCTGGCTGATCACCTCCTTGAGGTGGCCCATGAACAAAACTGGGACTACCTGGGCATGGAGGGATACCAGCAGGCAGGATGGATCCTGCTGGATTTCAACGACATCCTGGTACACATTTTTCAAGAAGAACATAGAAACCTTTACAACCTGGAAGGCTTCTGGAACCGCGGTCTGTCCATAGCCCTTCAGCTGCCGGAGAATGAGCATGCATAATACCAGGACTCCCATGGTTCTTTTAATTCTTGATGGATGGGGTCTGGCCCCCCGGGGTCCCGGCAATGCCTTTTCCCAGGCCCACACTCCCAACCTGGACCTTGTAATGAATACATATCCCTGCACGTCCCTTAAATGCTCCGGTCCGCAGGTGGGACTGCCCCGGGGGCAGATGGGCAATTCAGAAGTGGGGCATCTGAATATGGGGGCAGGACGAGTAGTCTACCAGGACATCCTGCGCATCAGCCTGGCCCTGGAAGAAGGACGCCTTGCACAAAATCCTGTCCTGGAAAATCTTTTAAACCGGATGGGTCCGCAAAACACCCTGCACCTCATGGGACTTGTCTCCGACGGCGGGGTACACAGCCTTCAGGAACACCTGCACGGGATTCTGGATATTCTGGGAAAAAAGAATGTCTCCAGGGTCATGGTGCATTGCTTTCTGGATGGACGCGACACGTCCCCCACTTCCGGAGCGCAGTTCGTTTCCCGCCTTCAGGAGTACATGGACTCATGCGGCACAGGCCGCATAGCAACTGTAATGGGCAGGTATTATGCCATGGACCGGGACAAGAGATGGGAACGTACCAAAGAGGCCTACGACGCCCTCACCCTGGGTCGGGCAGAGGCAGTCAGGGATCCGGTGCAGGCCATCCAGGCGTCTTACTCCCGGGGCATCACCGATGAATTTGTAAAACCCATGGTGGTAACTGACAAAGATAACCATCCTGTTGCATGCCTGAAGGACAATGATGCAGTGCTTTTTTTCAACTTCAGGGCGGACAGGGCCAGGCAGCTTACTCAGGCTCTTTACCGCAGGGACTTTCAGGAATTCAGCCGCAGCAAGGCTCCAGATCTGTCTGTAGCCACCATGACTGAGTATGATAAACGCTTTGGTCTCCCAGTGCTTTTTCCACCGGAAAAATTGAAAAACATCCTGGGAGAGGTCCTGTCCGAAAACTCACTTACACAACTGCGAATTGCAGAAACTGAAAAATACGCCCATGTAACATATTTTTTCAACGGCGGTCGGGAAGAACCTTTTCCGGGAGAGGAACGTATACTCATACCCTCCCCGAGGGAAGTGCCTACTTATGACTACAAACCTGAAATGAGCGCTTACGAGGTGGCAGAAAAACTGTGCAGTCTTATCCGCCAGGAAAAATACAATCTGTACGTGTGCAATCTTGCCAACCTGGACATGGTGGGTCATACCGGCAATATCCAGGCAGCAGTCAAGGCCTGCGAAACAGTGGACAAGTGCGCCGGATCAATCCTGGAGGCGGTACTGGAAAAAAACGGCATTCTCTTGCTCACCTCGGATCACGGAAACTCTGAAGACATGCTGGATGAAGACGGCAGCCCCAAGACCGCCCATAGCACCAACTCGGTTCCCTTGTGTCTGGTGAACTATCCTGGACACGGACTCCGTCAAGAAGGCTTACTGGCGGACATAGCCCCCACAATCCTGGACCTGTGGTCCATAGACCTTCCTGCGGAAATGAACGGCAACAGTCTGCTCAACAAGGAGAAATAAATGAGCGAAGCAAGCTTTATACCCCCAGTTAAACCGGTGGGCATGGAACTGGTAATGTTTTACCCATGTCCCTACTGTGGGAGAAACGTTCCCCTGCTGGCCCCCACCGAAGCATCCATGGGAAGCTGTGATTTCTGCCGCAAGCAGTTTCCGCTGGTACCCATAGACAATACTACGGTACAATATATCAAGCTGATCCTGGACAATGGTCAAGCCGCCATTGACCCGGAATATGTCTGAACATGCGAGCAACTGAATATCAAGGAGATTGATCAGTAGCAACCTACATGCATGATTTTTTACCCAAAATGCATTTGACTTCAAACGGGTACAAAATGCTTCTATTACCCACAAAAAAAGGGATTCCAATATATTGGAATCCCTTTTTTTGTGTTGAGAGAATGTTCCGGCAGCGTCCTACTTTCCCAGGGGTTTGCCCCAAGTATCATCGGCGCTGGAGGGCTTAACTT
>PWFB01000004.1 GCA_003553695.1 Desulfonatronospira sp. | reverse complement strand
CTGCTTGCTGTAAAAGGGCACCTCCTGAATCTGTTCTTTTACCTCGTCCAGATAAGAATCCCGGTAAAGAAATTCCCGCACAGGCTGACCACTGCCCATGGTTTTGGAAACCATTTCTCCGGCACGATCAGGCTTTACTTTCTGGTAAAAATACCCGTGCGGCTCTACCTGCATCAGGGGACCTTTCTGGCACAGACCCTGACAGCCGGTTTTGACTATATCAACCTCTACCCCCTGCCTGGCGGATTCATCAGCCAGTTCCCGGGCGATCTCCTGAGAGCCCAGGGCAGTACAGGGCAAACCGCAGCAAACCGACGCCCTGACCCTGGCTCCGTTGCCTTCCTGCCGGCGCAGCGAGCCCTCCAGGGATTTAAAATCTTTTATGCTCTTCAGCCTCTCCATCAATACTGCTCCTTATGTATTTGACCGCAGGCTGCGTGCCTTTGGTTGAAGCCGGGGGACAAAGCAAATATTACCGGCACCCTAATCCTGTTTTACGGAATCAATGAATGCATCCAGTTTTTTGCCGTCTATTTCACCAACCACCTCTTCGTTGCAGGTAACCACCGGGGCCAGGCCGCAACAGCCTACACATCCCACGGTTTCCAGGGTCATGGTCAGATCTTCTGTGGTTTCCCCGTCCTTGACGTCAAACTCTTCAGACAAAGAATCCAGAACCACCCTGGCCCCACGCACATAGCAGGCTGTCCCGAAGCATACCTTGACGATTTTTCTGCCTCTGGGCTTGAAATGGAACATCTTGTAGAAGCTGGCCACGCTGTATATCTCGGTCAGGGATATGTTCAAGGACCAGGAAAGTTCTTTTAGTTCTTCCGGATCAAGATAGCCCACCTTGTTCTGTATCTCGTGCAGGGCCGGAATGAGTATGCCTCTTTTTCTTTCCTCCTCGCCGATGATGGCTGCAAGTTCGCCCATTTTTTTATCAAAGTTCATATCTTCCAACTTCATAGATATTTGTCCCCTGTTATGCTTTTAGGTTCAAAGCCGCAGTGCATGACTTGCCCATGTCTTTTTAACGACCTACAGACTGCTCTCGCGCCTGGCGGCCATATCCATGAGCACCCTTTCCACGCCGAACTTGCCGGGCTCGTACTTCTTAAGCTTGAGGGCGTCCCTGGCTGCGTCAATGTATTTAAGGGCCATGTCGAAGATCTTTTCCGGATCCGGCTCGAAATGAAAAGCCCCTTTGAACCTCTCATACCAGGTCTCGCTCATGATTCTGGTCACCTCGTTACTGGCCCCCACCGGAGACTCGCCTCCGAATATCACCGGCACACCGGACGCTGCGAAATAGGTCCCGATGGCCAGGGCCTTTTCCGACATCCATTCCGGGGCAATACCCACCCCGGGCATGCCCCCTATCTCTTCGGACAGGCCTCCTTCAGCGGCCATGGCGGTAAGAATGGTCAAGATCCTGGAGTTGTCCACGCAGGAACCCAGGGGCAGAATGGGGGGAATGCCTATGGCCTCGCAGACTTCCTTTAGCCCTGGTCCGGCATGCTCCAGGGCCATTTCCGGGGTCATGTACCCGGCAGCCTGGCAGGCATGGGAACCGCATCCAGTGGAAACCACCAGCACGTCCGACTTGATGAACTCCTTGGCCAGGTAGAGGTGCAGGCCCTGGGCCGGAACCCTGGGATTGTCGCATCCGGCCAGGCCTACTACCCCCCGGATACGCCCCACCTGGATGGCGTCGTTTAAAGGCCTGAAAGAAGCACGCATACGCCCGCCCTGCATATATTCAATGTACTCCTGGGAAAATCCGGCCACCAGGTCCTGCTGATCCGTGGCTGCGTATCCGTTTTTCTTGCGGTTGGGAAAATTATCCACTGCAAGCTTGATGATTTCTTTGGCAACCTCCGCAGCCCGGTGCTCTTCATAGCCCACATGGGTGGCACCGGTGAATTTGGCCTTTTCCGAAGTGGTCACCATCCTGGTATGAAATCTTTCCGAGAGTTTTACCAGGGCCGGCATGATGCACTGTACATCCACGGTCATGGCATCCACCTTGCCGGTTAAAATGGCCAGTTCCTGGTTGGTGAAACCACCTGCTGTGGGAATGCCGTGACGCATTAGGATCTCATTGGCGGTACAGCACATGCCCCCCAGGTTGATTCCTGCTGCCCCCTTGGACCGGGCATATTCCTGCATTTCAGGATCATCGGCCATTAATACAATCATCTCCGCCAGGGTGGGCTCGTGGCCATGCACCACGATATTCACCTGGTCATCCTTGAACATGCCGAATCCGGCCTTGCCCCGCATGGGCCTGGGAGTTCCGAAAAGGACATCGGATATATCCGTGGAGATCATGCTGCCGGCCCATCCGTCAGCCAGGGCTACCCGGACCGCGCTCATAAGGAGGTTGTCCGGTTCATGATCCACACCCATATGGGTGCGATGCATGCCCTCGCATACCTCCCGGTCCACTCCCCTGGGAACGACCCCCCACTTTTTCCATCGTTCCCGGGTCTTCTGGGGGGCCCT
>PWFB01000114.1 GCA_003553695.1 Desulfonatronospira sp. | reverse complement strand
GGTTTGCTGAAAGGTCTGTTCCGGATTACTTTCCGCAGGTCCCGGTGGATAAGCTCTATGATATTGACAAGATGGAGTGGCAGGAACTGTTTGCGACCAAGGTCCTGACCCAGGAAGAACAGGGCAATAAGATCTTTGTGCATGCGGACAAAACAGTGCACACTTACGAGGTGGAGCGTTTCATGCGGCTGCTGCCTCAGGGGGTAAAGGCCAAGCGTAAGGCCCACACTATAATCATAGAGGGGCGGGATAAGTACCTGGAATGGATTAATGCCGGCAAAAGGGACAAGGGTTTCTGGAAAAACCTGATGAATAGATTTAAAAGGACAAGATTGTAGAGTAGACTGATGTGTCTTTAAACGGGGCATCACCAAAAAGGGAAAGAAAAAGCTTGCTATACCCAACGACTTGATTTTTCAGTTCGCTATCGTGGCAGCACCAAGTAACAGAAGGCTTAAATGACTGGTTCGCAAAGCTATAAACCGCCATACACCCTTACCTCGGCAATCCTCAGCCTGGTTGCAGAGATCAGTGAAGCAGTGGGTCGTATTACCGCGCTTTCGCATGATGCTGGTGGCTTGAGGCTGCGCCGAATCAACCGCATTCATACCATTCAGGGCACACTGGCCATTGAAGGTAACGACCTGAGCCAGGAACAGATCACGGCTATTCTGGAAGGCAGACGGGTTGTGGCTCCTCCCAGGGAGATCCAGGAAGTACGCAACGCCATTGCCGTGTATGATCGTTTTGATCAGTGGCGGCCAGAATATGAAGCGGATCTGCTGGAAGCCCATGGCCTGCTGATGCAGGGGCTGATTCATGAGCCGGGAAAATACCGCAGCGGCGGCTCTGGTGTGCTGGGTGGACAGCGTGTTGTCCACATGGCTCCTCCCCCAGGCCGCGTCCCTGAGTTGATGGGCAGGCTTTTCAACTGGCTGGCTTCCAGCCGGGAGCATGCGCTTATTACCGGTGCAGTTTTTCACTACGAATTTGAGTTTATCCACCCCTTTGCTGATGGCAACGGCCGCATGGGCCGGTTGTGGCAAAGCCTTATCCTGGCCCGCTGGCACCCTTTGTTTGCAGATATCCCTGTAGAAAGCATGATCCTGGAACATCAGGCCGACTACTATCGGGTGTTTCAGGAAAGCACGAACCAGGCCGATTGTGCACCATTTGTCGAGTTCATGCTGAATATGATCATGCAGACATTAAATACTTATACCCCCCAGGTCAGCCCTCAGGTGACCCCCCAGGTCAAACGACTGCTGGAGGTGCTGCGCGGAGAAATGAGCCGGGAAGATTTACAGAAGGCCCTGAACCTCCGGGACCGCAAGTCGTTCAGAGAGGTCTACCTCAAACCTGCTCTGGCAGAAGGGTTGATTGAAATGACCATGCCCGCCAGACAAAGCAGCCGCTTTCAGAAATACCGTCTGACCCACAGCGGACGCAGGTGGCTGGGGCAAAAACCCAGGGAAAATAAAACCGGTTGATTCCAGCCGAGCTTTCAGAAGCAATATCCGGTGGTTATTTTGACCCTGGAGGAGTGGACGAGAGGGGAGCCGCAGTGCCGGGCCTGAACCTCCCTGCCTTCCACCCCGCTCAGGGCGACCACTGTCCAGGGATAGGTCAGGGCGGTGGTGGCCGGGCCATCCGGTGTATGGAGGCTGCACTGCACCCTGATGACATCCAGGTCCTGATATATTATTTCCGCTTTCATCCGGTATCCGCCCGTAGGTCGCTGAACAGCGAAAAAGACGGCGAAAGCCTCGGTGCCCTACGGCCATTGGGGCATGGGTTCCGGAAGCAGATCCCAGAGGTTTCTCCAGTTTTCCTTGTCTCCGGTTATGGAGGCCGGGAGTTCCACCTCTACATAATGCCCCGACTACTGGTGTGCTATCTCAGCACGGGGTTGCATCTTGCCGTTTTGGCTGCAGGAAATAAGGGCAGCAAGCAGAGTAAGGGATACAGCCTGTAAAATACTGCTGTGAGATAATTCATGCACCTGGTACAAGAGCAGAGGCTGACAGTCTTTTTTCCCAGGGGCAAGACCATAAAATCCAAGTTCTACATCCTGAGCAACGAGGAAATGCACAGGTGCTGGAAACAAAGGCGGATGCTGGCTGAGAGACGTGAGCCGCAGAAGTGAAAAGTTTGCGCTTTGGTTGAAAGGCAGAGTCCTCAAGGCCTTGGGTGGGATCTTTCAGGTTCAGGCCAGTAAATGAGTACTTTTCAAGTTCCCTGGTAGCCGGGGGCTGCTGAATGGATGTTCAGCAGCCCGGAAAAGGTTACAGAGTTTCAAGGTGTTTCAGCAAAGCCTCGCGTTCGGCATCGCTTAGAGGCTCTCCGAAATTTCCCTTGCCTTCCATTCTGCTGACCGTGTCTTTCCAGCCGTCCAGGTCATGGCCGGCTCTTTCAATTCTTCCAGCCCCATGACATACTGTGCAGCGGTTTTCCATGATGGCCTGTCCGTCACCAGCCTGGAGACTCTTGCCCTGCAGGCCGAAAACAAGAAACCCGC
>PWFB01000014.1 GCA_003553695.1 Desulfonatronospira sp. | reverse complement strand
TGCTGCCCCTTAGTACAGACATAAACAAATGCTCCTTCTTATGCTTTGATAAAGACTGAAATCAGGCCTGGCAATGATGCAGGTACCGGACAAATTCGGATCATTAAAAAACTGAAGCAGGCGTTATTTACCCTGGTGATTTCCAATTATTTGGGTTCTTTCACCTATGTGCCAGGCTGTTATCTACTGGAGGGTTCATCTGCTTGATGCCGCGCTGCGCCCTGATTTCGTGCAGCAGCTGCAGGTAGGGCTCAATTTCTTTTACCTTTTGCAGGCCCTGGGGGGTCCCGGCCATCAGGCTATGCTCCGGGAAAAGACGGTAAAATGAAGTCCGGTCCGCCTCCAGCTCCATGGCCTGCATGAGCTTTATCCGGTCCCCGGCGCTCTTGATCCCCGGATGACCGCAGGTATCCAGGCCGGCCGCAACCAGGGGGTCATCATGCACGCTGTGATGGATCTCATGCCAGACAAGCCACTCGTAGAAAAGTTCCAGGGGGATATCCCGGACAAGATCCAGTTCCAGCCGCCTGGCCGACCGGATCTCGTCCAGGGGGATCTTGTTGGCGATTTCGATTGTGGTAATTCCAGCAGAAGACTTGCCGCTGCTGCAACCAGGTCTTCCGTCCCCGGCAGGTCTGCAGTACGCCCAGTCCATGGGCTCAAGCACCCCCGAACGTCTTTCATCCAGGTCAAAGACTGCCAGAGGCATGCCTGCATGTTCCCTGACCAGTTGGTCCAGCCGCACATAAAGCCCCGGCGTCAGATACAGGCAGTGCTCTGAAACAAGATGTTCCCGGGCTTCCTGCTCCTTGGTTTCTGATTTATCAGGCAGCACTTTCCCCGTAAGCACGAGCACCTGCCTGGTCATGATTCCAGGCCATGGTCAAACTGTTCCAGAGTCTTCTGCCCCTTTCTTCAGAAACCTGGCTGCAGTATACACTTCCTGGATTCTTTGATGCAGCACCTGCGATATGACTCAGGAAATTTGCAGGCATATACCTGACAGTGCCAGCCTGGTCCTGAGAATTCATGTGGGCCAGCACCCGCGAGGCATGCCCGGGTTCAAGCATGCAGAGCACTCGCGCCGCTTCTTTCGGGGAAACCGGCTCCAGGGCGCAGGCCAGATCCAGGGGATGCAGGCTTTTGCAGAATCTCTGCAACAGACCTTTTTCGTTCTTTTCAAGATATTTCTGCAGGGAATGGTTAATGTAGGGTGTGGACATGCTTCGCCTCCTCTAAGAGTTGCCGCCATGCAGGGAAGTGGCGGCCCGGGAGGAGAACATGCGGGGGATATTTATCCGGGGTGCACGGCTCCTGCCGCCTCTTCACCTGAAGACGTTGCTTCGGGTTCCGGGTTTTGATGATCAGCGCCTTGAAAGCGCCCGATACTGTCTGCTTCCATGGATGCTAAAGCTCCTGTTTAGGTTGCCTCAGACCGGCTGCCCGCTGCAGCCGACTCCAAACACTGGAATATATGTATTATTTGCAGGCTTTTGTCAAGTATTTTATATTGACCTTGATATGCTGATTAAGCGTAAAATTTATTGCAAGACATAATAAAATGCGGTTACTGAGTTATGCCTTAAAAGCTATGCTTTTTTCTCCATGCCTTGTCTCTCTTCTTATTCTCTGATAATTGCTGAAGCATTATCAACATGAATAGATACAAAACCTTTTACCTGTAAAAGCTTTTCCAGTGTTAACCCGTATACTGCTTGCCCTTATAGTTATATTCATCACCCCGTCCCCGGCCTTGGCCCAAAATCAAGAGGCCGGGAATTTTTCAGTGTTCTACCTCAACTCCTATCACGACGGCTATGCCTGGTCCGACGACATCCGCGAAGGCATCAGGCACAGGTTCGAGCAGTCCGGGCACCGGGTGGAAATCCAGATGGAGTACATGGATACCAAGGTATTCCATCGTCCCGGGGTAACCCGGAAGCTTTTGGAACTCTACCGCGAAAAATATGCCCAGGAAGAATACGACATAGTAATCGTGTCCGACGATGACGCCCTGGATTTTATGCTGGACTACGGAGACGAGCTTTTTCCGGGACTGCCCATAGTCTTCTGCGGTATCAATTACCTGGAAGAGGAGCTCCTGGACCGGGAGCACACCACCGGCATCGTGGAAAACTTCAACATACAGAGAACCCTGGAACTGGCCCTTTCCATTCACCAGGACAAAAACCGCATTGTGGTCATAGGCGACGAATCCACCACCGGAGTGGCCATAAAGAACCAGATCATGGAGGCCGTGCCTGAATTTTCGGACCGGCTGGATTTTGAATTCTGGACCCAGTACTCCCTGGATGAGATTGCAGACAAGGTCAAAGACCTGCCACAGGACACACTGGTTTACTTCATACCTTTTTTTTATTCTGCTGGAGGACAGGTGTTTTCCGCCGGTGAAGTGCTGGAGAACGTAGCCGGGTTCAGCGACCTGCCCATTTACAGCAACTGGGAGTTTCTCCTGGGCCACGGCATGGTGGGCGGCAACCTCATCAGCGGCTTTGAGCACGGATCCATTGCCGCAGGCATGGCCCTGG
>PWFB01000064.1 GCA_003553695.1 Desulfonatronospira sp. | reverse complement strand
GGATGCCCCCGGTGGACGAGGCTGATGCCAGATTACCCGCCCTGTCTAAACAGACGGCACCAACCGTTCCGAACTTTTCCCCGGCCTGCTTTTTGGCTGCAAGGTACTCTTCCCTGCGCCTGGAGGTATGAAAGTATTCGGGGGCCGCACTTTCCAGGCCATGGATATGGGCAAAGCGCTCCGCACCCGAGCCCATGAGCAGGACATGAGAAGATTTCTTCAGCACCAGGGCCGCGGCCTGCACCGGATTTTTGATGCCGGTTACGCCGGCCACAGCCCCGGCGGAAAGGTCATTGCCGCTCATGACGGATGCATCCATCTCCACCGTCCCCTCGTAAGTGAATACTGATCCGCGACCGGCGTTGAACAGGGGACAGTCTTCCAGGACTTCCACTGCAGCGCAGACCGCATCCAGCCCATTACCGCCGCCATCAAGAACCACCCGCCCAGCTGCAAGGCTTTTTCGCAGATACTCAAGATGTTCACGCTCAGCTTCTGGACCGTAGTGTTCCGGAATAATGCCTTCACAGCCGGCATGGATCACAAGGGTATATTTTACGGCCATTAAACAGTTCTGCCTTTTCCTTAATAAAGATTTAGATTATCTCTGTCACACCCTGGCATAAAAGTGAGTTCTTACGTTTAGGTTTGCCGAACTCTCGGGCCTATGGTTCAGTTACGGCTGCTGCAGTGAAGAATTACTACACCTTTACACATGATCCCTGGGTATCTCGCAAAGCCAGGTGCGGGAGAATATCCGCTCATCACCATGGTAGGCATCCAGCTCTGCATGCACCCGGAAGTGAGTTTCGGAACAGGTAAGCACTGTCCTGGTCACTGTCTCGGCTGACCATCCGCGGCGCTGGAAGCGCCTGAACCAAAGGGTCTCTCCCCTTACGGAAAGAAAGTCATCGTCCTGAAAAATATACCATTCACTGGCCCGGCTGGTTACAGTCCAGTCTATGTCCTCAAAAAGAAAAGTGCCTTCATCAATAATAACTTCCAGTGTAGACTCTTCATGAGCCAGATCTCTGATGACCCGCCATCTGTGCCGCTTGGGCTCCAGCTGACTGGTCTTTACAGGCTGGGCCCCTTCTGGCTGAAGAAATGGACGCAGGCTTACATCCTCCGGGCGGGGACCCCTCACAGGCAGTTCCAGCCGGCTTGGGCCGGGATAGATTGAGAGTCGCACAGGCCTGGGGGGAGGCCAGGCCAGAGGCCAGTAAGATGTGGAGATGGAAATACGCAGGCGGTTTCCGGCCGGAAAATGCTGGGCAATATGATTTAGAGGTATGCGGACCCGGTAAGGTCTCCCCTCCTCCAGAAGCTGGGGCTGTTCATGGCTGTCCTGGTGACAAAGGTTGAGCAGGCCGTAGGTAACCCGGGTGGCCTTATCGTCCGGGGCCACATCCGAAAGCCGCACCGCGATCATGGCCACGGCTTCGCTGGAGGAAAGCTCCAGTTCCAGCACGGGCGCACCCAGGATCTCCAGGGGGGCCTCCAGGGGAGCGCTTTCAAAGATCAGGGATCCACCGTCCTCTTCACGCTGGTCATGAGGCAGATCCGGAGGAGCAGCATAAGAACACCACTTACCGGCAAAAAGGCCAACACTCAGGGGCGACTGAATGGACATGGGACTGCTCTGGTCAGGGATGTCTTCAGTAAGGAGATGCCCGGGATGCAGATAGTAGCTGTGGGTCCGAATATTGTCGGATGGCCATTGCGGCTCGGCCACCCAGCGGCCAGGACGTTTTTTGTACAGGGGGCTGGGAGGAACGCTGTCCTGCATCCAGACCCGCAGCATGGGCTCCTGCATGAGCCCGGTATCTTTTTCTTTAAGCCAGGTGTCCCACCAGCTCAAAGTTTCCTGCAGAAAGCCAATGGCCGGACCCGGAACCCCGAAATGCGGATACTTGTGGCTCCAGGGACCGATAAGTCCCTTGCGTGGCGCGCTCAGACCGCTTAAAAGCCGGAACACGGCATTAGTATATCCGTCGGCCCAGCCGCTTACAGCCATGACCGGACACTTGATGCGGGAGAAGTCCTCACAGACAGAGCCGTGCTTCCAGAAGTCATCCCTGCGCTGGTGTCTGAGCCAGTTTTCCAGCCACAACCCGCTGCCGTCCAGGCGCTCAAGCCACATCTCTTTCCATTTCTCCCCCACCAGTTCCGGATCAGGCGGACAGGAATTGTAGGCAAACATGGTCGAAGCCCAGGAAAGATTATCACCTAGAAGGCAGCCTCCCATGTAATGCACGTCGTCAGCGTAGCGGTCATCTGTTGAGCACACTGTGATTATGGCCTTGAGCTGGGGAGGCTGCAGAGCGGCGATCTGCAGGGAGTTGAACCCGCCCCAGGAAATGCCCATCATACCGATGGAGCCGTTGCACCAGGGCTGAGCAGCAATCCAGGTCAGGACTTCTACTCCGTCGTCCAGCTCCTGCTGCAGGTATTCGTCCTTGAGAACCCCCTCAGACTCCCCTGCACCCCGCAGATCCACCCGCAGGCATGCATATCCGTAACCAGCCAGGTAGCCCTGGGTAATGGAATCACT
>PWFB01000034.1 GCA_003553695.1 Desulfonatronospira sp. | reverse complement strand
GCTTTTCACTGTCAGGACTATATGTTATTAATCAGCATCAATCTTTGGTGGGCCACCAAGGAATCGAACCTTGAACCTCCGGATTAAGAGTCCGCTGCTCTGCCAATTGAGCTAGTGGCCCATTAATTTGTCTTGAAAAAAAAATCTGATAAACTTAAAGTCCTTTTCTGTCAAGCCAAAAAACCGGAAACAATCTGGCAGAAAAATCAGCCCCCTTGCAGAATTCTCGATAAAAAACCATGAACAAATTTCTCATACAAGTCACGGTCACATTTTTTGCAGTCCTGCTTTTTTTCAGCTCAGGCTTTACCCAGGACAGCCGTGACTTTCCCATGCAGTCCCAGTGGGAAGCTTTCGCTGTGGATGAGGACAGGACCCCGGAATACCAGGCCATGCTCCTTTTGTGGATCATTCCTGATGAGGGTTTGTACACTTACGCCCATGATCCCGGACCGGCAGGATTTCCCACTGTCCTGTCCATTAAGGAGGACCCCACCGAACGCCTGGAGGGCTTTTATCCTCCCGGGGAAATGCAGCCGGATCCCTTTGATCCGTCAACATCTTCCGAGATATACCCGGAAGAGCGCACCCCCATTTTCATACCCATACCCGCGGATGTTTCCCTGCAGGGCACCCTCACAATCGAGTTGAGCCTGCTTCTGTGCTCCGATCGCAACTGCTGGCCCGTACACAAGGAACTTAGCTTTGACCTGGACGGTCTGGACCTGGGGGCACTGGACACGGCACAGGAACAGGACTGGTGGTCCAAGTGGCAAGATGCAGGCCCGGCCACCCAGGACCCCATACCCGAAATGGCCTTTCCCTCTCCTGATGACATGGCTGTAGACGACACCAGGTGGGACTTTGAAGTGCGCTCCCTGACCCCGGGCCTGGAAGTGGACACCCTGGCCAGGGCCGCCCTTCTGGCCATGATCGCCGGATTTATTCTCAATTTTACTCCGTGCGTTCTGCCCGTCATCAGCCTGAAGCTAAGAGGAATGCTCTCTCTGGAGGAAGGCTCCGGGGTTGATGCCCAGAAAAGAGCTTTTCGCAAGCACAATATATTCTTCGCCCTGGGCATGCTCATCTTTTTTTCCGTGCTGGCTGTGGTCTTATCCCTTACAGGAATGGCCTGGGGCCAGCTCTTTCAAAGCCCCGGGGCCATACTTATCCTGGGCTGCATCATATTTGCCCTGAGCCTGAGCCTCTTCGGACTGTATGATCTGCCGGTGATAGACCTGAAGTCCAAGACCCAGGACCCCTGGAAAAACCCCAGTGCCGAGGCCCTGAGTACCGGAATGCTGGCCACATTTCTGGCCACTCCGTGCAGCGGACCCTTCCTGGGCGGTGTCCTGGCCTGGACCCTGACCCAGCCGCCCATAATCATCGGCATAGTCCTCTGGAGCATGGGCCTGGGCATGGCCCTGCCCTACCTGCTCATGGCCGTTTTTCCTTTCATGCTGCGGTTTCTGCCCAGGCCAGGTCCCTGGACCATGTACCTGGAAAAGATCCTGGGGTTTTTCCTGGCAGCCACCTGCGTATACCTTTTGTCCCTCATCCCGGAGGACATGTTCGTAAAGGCCCTGATCATGTTTCTGGTCATCGCCTTTGCCGCCTGGATGTGGGGGCACTGGACCGACCTCACCCAGTCAAACCTGAGAAGACGCTCCATTCGCCTCTCGGCCCTGGTGCTGGTGGGCCTGGCCGCCTTTATGCTCTTTCGACCCGCCCCGGAACATCCTGTTGCCTGGACCCCTTTTGAAGAGCAGCAGTTTGAGGAAATGCTGGGCCGGGAAAACATCCTGCTGGAATTCACAGCGGACTGGTGCCCCAACTGCAAGTTCCTGGAGCAGACCGTACTTACACCTGGCTTCATGGCTGAAAATGCCCAGAGATACAACCTGCGGTTTGTCCGCATAGACCTGACCCAGCCCAATCCTCCCGGCGAAGAAATGCTCCGGGCCCTGGACAGCCAGAGTATCCCACTGGTGGCCATTTTCTCCAGAGACAACCCGGAAAGCCCCCTGATCCTGCGGGACATGTTCACCAGGGGCCAGATAGACCGTGCCCTGGAGCAGGAACTGAATTAACCCCAATTGCTATTTTCTCTTGACCTAACCTCTGATCCGGCATATGTTAGAGACATATACATAAATCCATTACCGGAGATTTTTATGAACAATGAACCGGCAGAAGAAAATCAAGGCAGCGCCGTTCGAACAGCGCGTTTGTTTCGAAACGGCAAAAACCAGGCGGTGCGCCTGCCCAGGGAGTTTGAAATGCAAGCCAGTGAAGTGATCATGCGCAAACAGGGTGAAAGCCTCATTTTGACTCCGAAACCGGAAACATGGCAGGATTACTTCGCCTCGGCCCAGAGGCTGGGCGAAGATTTCCCTGAGGATATCAGCGATCTGCCTTTTGAGGCCCGGGAAGAATTATGACAGAGTACATGCTGGATACTAATATCTGCCATTGCTGTCATGAAAGGACATTCGGCCGTCCGGTCAAAAATCAGCAGGATTGATCCCGTCAAAATCGGCATTTCTGGGATTGTGCTGGCTGAACTTTCCTATGGTGTATG
>PWFB01000077.1 GCA_003553695.1 Desulfonatronospira sp. | reverse complement strand
GTTTTTTCTTTTGGCAAGGAAATCAAGTAATTATGAGGAGGCGTATCTTAATACGGTGACGAATAATTGTGCAGATTGACGCCGCCAAAAGGAAAAAGAACCGTTTCCGGATGAAAACTAACTGATAACTTTTAACTCGCAAGTCAGGCAGGTAGTAAATCTATGCGACAAGGCGGTGAAAAACGGGTGGTATCCGGGATGCGGCCCACCGGACCACTACATCTGGGACATTATTTCGGGGTGCTGCAGAACTGGGTGGATTTTCAGGAAAATTATACCTGCTACTATTTCGTGGCTGACTGGCACGCCCTGACCAGCGAGTATGCAGAACCAAGAAAGATCAAGCCCTTTGTGGCCGAACTGGTAAAGGACTGGATAGCCTCCGGTCTGGACCCGGAAAAATGTGTCCTGTTTCAGCAGTCGCTCATCAAGGAACATGCAGAGCTGAATCTTCTTCTGAGCATGATCACCCCCCTGGGCTGGCTGGAGCGCAACCCCACCTACAAGGAAATAAGACAGGAGCTCATCAACAAGGACCTGAACACCCACGGCTTTCTGGGTTATCCCGTGCTCCAGGCTGCAGACATACTCATTTACCGCCCCGACTTCGTACCTGTGGGACATGACCAGCTTCCCCACCTGGAGCTGACCCGGGAAATCGCCAGACGCTTCAACCACCTGTACGGGGAATTCCTGCCCGAGCCACAGGCCAAGCTTACAGAATCCGCCAAACTGCCCGGCCTGGACGGGCGCAAGATGAGCAAGAGTTACGGCAACTGCATCTACCTGGGCGAAGAGATGGAGACCATCCGGCCCAAGGTCATGAGCATGCTCACCGATACCAGCCGCATGCGCAAAGCCGATCCCGGCGATCCCGAGGTCTGCAACCTGTACCCCTATCACCGGCTTATGACCCCCGGGGAAAACTGCCTGGAGATCCGGGAAAACTGCACCCAGGCCAGATGGGGCTGCGTGGACTGTAAAAAGCTGCTCTTGACTCACCTGGAAGAATTCCTGGCCCCCATCCAGGAAAGAAGAAGACAGATGGACAACAACCCCGAAATGCTGGACGAGATTCTGCGCACGGGCAACAGTCAGGCCAGGGAGGAAGCCGCCCGGACCATGGAGCTGATCCGGGAAAGGCTGGGTTTTGATTTTTAACTGCCCTGCGCAGCTGCAGCAGAATTTTCAAAGAAACCCGGCACCTCCGTGCCCTCGGCCACGAAGTCTGCATAAAAAATCAACAGGTGCAGATGCTAAATCCTGGGTAAGAAAATAATTTCGTAAACGACAACCAAACCCCTCACTTTTTTCTCACCACATTATCCTCAAAAAGAAGCCTGCTCCGGCTTGACCCAGCTGGCCTCACCCAGCCTGACCCGGCATTTTTTTCCGACAGGACCTTCCATATGAACAAAGCAACGGCCATCCCCCTCAAAGCAATAAAAGCATGAATGCTTGAATTTCTACTTTTTATCAGTTTAATACGAACAATTATCATTTTCAGTGCAATGAAAAAATAATGTCAGTTTGTACTAGCATACACAACCTTAATCTTTTAAAGAACCATTAAGTGCCTTTATGGCACACAGGCGGTTATACGGACATGTATTGATTATTTTAAATCACAGGAAATAAAGCAATGATTTCTAAATGATACATGCAAGTTGTTGATGATTGTCAAATCTGGCACAACCATTGCTTTACATAAAGGATAATCATTACACATTTATAACGAAAACTCGTATTTGACATTTTTTTTGCTTATATTTTACCATTAAACTGGCATGTGCCTCAATTCACAATGCCATAAGCATAAAGGAGGTGTGGTTATGAGAAAGTCTGTAGTCATCGGTACGCTGGTCGCCTTTTTTTTCGGCTTCCTGGTTCTTCCTGGCATCTATGCCGGACTGACCGAGCAGCACGAGAGAAAGGACCAGGACATGGAGTATGAATTCGGCTCATATGCGGACGAATGGCTGCTCTATGCCCCTGAAGAGTACGGGGAGATGCAAGAGCCTCCGGCTCCATTCTCTCACACAGTGCATGAGGATTTTGACTGTGGAGAATGCCATCATGACGAGCAGGGTGAACCCTGGGACGGAACCTACGAGATCAAGGGGTGCATGAGCGAGGGATGTCACGACATGGCCGTGGCTGAAGAACCTGAGGACAGAAGAGACATCAGGTACTTTTACAAAGCCTATCACGATCTGTGCATGACCGGCTGCCACAGGGATCTAGCCCGGGCCGGGGAAGAATCCGGTCCCACGGCATGCCCTGACTGTCACCCCGAAGAGTAAAACCTGCAACAAAAAGGGGAGCCTTTGCTCCCCTTTTTACCAGCTTAGCTGATACACCTGCAAAAAGTCATTTCTGCAGGCGTATCGTTTAAACCCTGACCCCTGCACGATATTATCAGTCCAGCGATGCAGGTGCTTCCACCTCTACCTCATCAAGATCATAAATTATCTCCGCCAGCCTCTGGGCCACCTCGGTGGGCACATCGGTCTGACCGCGTCCCCCCAGGAAGCTGGCCAGAAACCTTTCCAGTTCCACAAAAAAGGCCAGCCTGTTCTGCGGCCTGGCAAAACCGTGCCCTTCATCCGGTGCCACCAGGTACTGCACTACCTGCTCCTGGTCCCTGAGGGCGGCTACAATCTGATCCGACTCCCGCTTGGGCACCCTGGGATCATTGGCTCCCTGAGCCACCAGAAGCGGGGCCTGGATATTCTCTGCCGAAAAAAGCGGTGACTGCTCCTTCAGGCGCTGCCTGTCCTCCGGATCATCGGGATCACCAACCCTTAGCTTGAAGGATTTCAGAACCGGTTTCCAGTATTCCGGTACCGATTCTATCAGGGTAATGATATTCGACGGACCCACCATGGAAGCCCCTGCGGCATAAAGATCCGGGGTGAAGGCCAGGCCTGCCAGAGCAGCAAAACCACCGTAGGAGGCCCCGTAAATCCCCACATGATCCGGGTCCACAACCCCCTCTTCAATGAGATGCTTTACTCCATCGGTAATGTCGTGCTGCATGTAGCCTGTGCCCCACTCTTTGTTGCCGGCATTCAAAAACTCTTTTCCAAATCCGGAAGAGCCCCTGTAATTTGGCTGCAGCACTGCATATCCCCGGTTGGCCAGAAACTGTGCCTGGGGATCATACCCCCAGTAATCCCTGATCCACGGCCCCCCATGGGGCATGACCACCAAACCCAGACCCTTTGGTTCCACACCCCTGGGAAGGGTAAGGTAGGCCGGAATCTCCAGTCCGTCCCGGGCCTCGTACCTTATGGGCTCCATGCTGGCCAGATACTGTGTAGGCAGGTCCGGCCGGGAACGATAGAGCAGATCGACCTCTCCGGAGTCCCGGTCATACAGATATACCGAGCCGGGATCCACGTCACGGCTGACGCTGATGATCCACATGTCTTCATCCTGGGTTCTGGAACGGAAATTAATATCGCCTTCGGGAAGCATGGCCCTTATCCTTTCGTAGTCCTTCTGGAATTCATCGTCGTGAAAATAGACCCGCTCTTTATCCCCTTCGTAGTAGGTGGCCAGAAGCTCGTCCGTGATCCGGGAAAAAATAGCCCCTCCAAAGTCAACCTCCCCTTCGGGGTCTTTCTCCACCAGTTCCTTTTCACCGCTGTCGGGATCAAACAGGACCAGCCTGGACAGATCTGCATCACCCCTGTTGGTTACCAGGTAGACCCTGCCGTTGTCGTAACCCCGCGGCAGGTGTACAATTCTGGCGCTTTCCCCGAAATCCACGCTGTAGACCTGCTTCAGTTCACCTTCGTCCAGCTTCAGGATTTCTGTGCCCCCGTCAGGAGTCTCTCTGGACGCAAACCTGATACGACCATATTCATCCACGGTCCAGCTGGTGATATTGTGCTGGTTTTTGAATATCAGCTCGCGCTCGCCGGTTTGAATATTAATCTTGTAAACATCGTGCAGAGCAGGATCGCGGTTGTTTACCGCAACCACGACATGTTCAGGCTTTTCCTCGGGCCTGGCGATCACCCTGGTCTGCACCCCTTCGTAGTCAGTCAGGGCCCTGGATTCAGGCACGTCAGCATCCTCAGCTGCTTCCCCCGCAGGATCCACGGCATACAGGTTGAAATTTTCATCCCCGTGTTTATCCTGGGCATAAAGAATATTTTCACTGTCCCTGCTCCAGAAAAACATCCTTATGGGATGCTCATCATCGGT
The DNA here is from genome assembly GCA_003553695.1 of Desulfonatronospira sp. Taxonomy (GTDB): domain Bacteria; phylum Desulfobacterota; class Desulfovibrionia; order Desulfovibrionales; family Desulfonatronovibrionaceae; genus Desulfonatronospira. The sequence goes on along the minus strand of PWFB01000077.1, from coordinate 7,671 downwards.
CAGGGGCCTGGCTTCTTCAAAAGCCTCTTCCCGGTCCTTGACCCATATATTCATCACCCCCTGGAACTTTTGCCTGAAGGCTATTTTTTCTCCGTCAGGAGATATTGTTGCGCTGTCCATTTCCGGGTCATCGAAAAAAAGATCCCTGTCCAGAAGAGGCGGCAGATCCTCAAGGTAATCCAGCTTTTTGCCGGACTCTCCAAGGGCATTAAAAGGAAATGCAATCGCCAGACATGCAAACACTGCAAACCATAACAAGACCATGAGACTTTTCATGAAGTTTCCTCCGTTGCAACTGATTCTTATAAAAGACCGCAGGGCGCCTCCCCTGTTTTCTTTCATGCTGATATACATAATCCCATTTTTTACTTTCAAGGTCAAAACCTCCCGGGGCAGCCTGGAAATTTTTCAGGCCTTAAGTCTGCTGCGCTCCCATGGTTCATTACTATGCCAGAATTGCACACACAGATTCCCGTCCGGCCAATTGAAGCTTTATCGCCTGCAGCAATCAAACCGCCAACCCACTGAAACACAAGAATAAAAACAGCTCAAACTCTCTTGGCATGAACGTTGCTTGAAACTATTGTAGAAGCTCAAGGGCTTAATATATACAGGCCTTAAATACTACAGAGGCCTGTTATCTCTTATTTTTCTGAGCAGGCTGCAAAGCCGCCCTCATTCTGCTCTGCAGATTGAGCCGACTTTCCAAGTAAAAACCGGAGGTACACATGTTTTCACAGTTTACAAACAAAGTTCTAAGCATCGCTTTTGTATTGATGCTGGTTCTCGGCCTGGGGCTCAAAGCCCAGGCCCAGGAAGGCTACCAGCCTGATTCTCCAGGCGACCCAGGAGCTGAAGATCCAGGAGCTCCTGATGCACCTGAACCACCCGCTGGAACCCAGGAACCCGGGGCTCCCGGTGAACAGCCCGGCGCACCTGGTGGACAACCCGGAACACCTGGTGAGCAGCCCGGAGCTCCTGGAGAGCAGCCTGGAGCTCCTGGTGAACAGCCTGGCGCACCTGGCGGACAGCCCGGCGCACCGGGAGAGCAACCCGGCACTCCAGGACAGCAGCCTGGCGCACCTGACGGACAACCCGGAGCTCCCGGCGAACAGCCGGGAGCACCTGGCGGACAGCCCGGCGCACCGGAAGCTCCTGATGCCTACGAGCCTCCTGAGGGGTATGAGCCTCCCGAAGGGTATGAACCTCCTGAAGGATACGAACCCCCGGAAGAACCGGAACCTGGTGATGAACCGTCATTCTGATAACATTCAAATTTTGCCTCAAAAGTTTGCAGCCTGACAAGCAGGCGCAAAACAGGCAAAAGAGGTTGAGCGCTCTCATACAGCTCCTTCCTCCTTATTACCGGAAACACCGGTAGACAGCACAACCTGGCGGTTGCAGCGTCCATGAACAGCTGCAGCCGCCCAAAAAATACTCGCCTTCCCTGCTCAATGCCCACAAGTCTTACGCCACCTTCTGCTCCGGAAATGCTCTCGCCAAGACCCTTGAATATGCTGGAAAATCAGGCAGCTGTGCATCACCCCCCTTATCTTAAAAAAGACCGGCTGAACAGGCATATCTTGCAAAGCTGTCAAATATGGGTGATGCACCATCTTCAGCCTTTACGCACAAGTGTACACTTTTAAAGTGTGTCATTTTTGTCATATGTGCAAATATTACCTGAAAGGTAATTTTATGTTGAACTGCAGGAAAAAAGCAATAAGCCCGCCCCAGGCATCCAAAAAGACAAGAAAAGAAATCAATGGCACAGCAGTTTCTCCAAGATACATTCAAGCCAATGCTTTTTTCTGATCAGCATTCAATTAAATTAAACTATGGAGGTAAATATGTATCAGAAAACAGGACTTAAGGTATTTGGTCTGGCTGTCGTAATCATGTTTGTGCTGGGAATGGCTTTCAAAGTCGGAGCCCAGCAGGAGTATCAGCCTGATCAGCAACAGCAGCAGCAACAGCAGGAGTATCAGCCTGATCAGCAACAGCAGCAGGAAATGATGCAGCAGCAGGCTCCAGAAGTGAACCTGAGCGATGCTGAACTGGACAAGGTGGCCGAAGCCTATGAGGCTGTAACCGAAGTAAGGGAAGAGTTCCAGGCCGACCTGGAAGGAATTGAGGACCCTGAACAGGCTCAGGAGATGCAGGAAGAAGCCGGTGAAAAAATGGTCGAGGCCGTAGAAAACCAGGGTCTTGACGTGGAAACCTACAATCAGGCCATGGAAGCTGCCCAGGTTGACGAAGATCTGAGAAATGAGCTGCTGGACAGACTGGACATGGAACAGGCCTACTAACAGGAGTGTAGACATGAGGCTCACGAAAGTACTTATGACACTGGCTGCGGTTTTTATGCTCGCCTTTGCAGTGGGCTGCGGGCCGCAGCATGAGCCTGCCGGGGCCCCAGGCGGATACGAACAGCCTGACCCTGAAGGATATGAAGCGCCGGAGAGCGGTGAACCCGGACAGCTGCCGGGGCAGGAGCCGGGTGCAGAACCTGGTGCTGAGCCTGGCCAGGAACCCGCATTTTAATTAAAAAACCTTAGCATAAACTGTTTAAGAAGGTAGGAGGAAGCTATCTATGTGGTTTAAAGGATTATTGTTGACTCTGGCTGCTATACTTATGCTGGGTTTTTCCATAGGTTGCGAGCCAGAGCATGAGGACCCCATGGAAGATCCAGAAGTGCCGGAAGGATATGAAGAACCAGCTCCAAACGGCATGGACCAGCCCGGAGCGCCGGAAGGATATGAAGAGCCAGCTCCAAATGGCATGGACCAGCCCGGAGCGCCGGAAGGATATGAAGAATACGACGAACCCGGAGAGGAAGAACCTGGCTTGTAGACCCGGTCAACCTCTCCTCATGCTAAACCCCTCCTGACAGCGAGGCCCTCCACAAGGGGGGCCTCAACTTTTTCCTCCTCTCTACTGCCTTTTTGCTTTCTTGAGTTTATCATGTCAGATCCCTCAGGCGGTGCCTGAACAGCTTGTGCACCAGGGACAGAAAAAGAATGCTGATGAGAATGGTCAGGGTAACCGTGACCGAAATCCCGTGCAGGACTACTCCCAGAGCTGTTCCCGATGCGGGTGGGTGCTCCATGTCCAGGACCACCATGACAAAGATGGACAGACCTACAGCCAGGGAAAATATCATGGCCAGGGTGATTTCGGAGGGATTGCCCATAATCATAATGGCGGCAGAAGCGATAAAACCGCACAGCATGCCGATAATATGTCCGCCAATAACGTTTCTGGGCTTGGCCGTCAGGTAGCCGGGCATGGTAAAGACGATAAAGGTGGTTGCCCCGATAGAGGCAATAATCACCGGTTTTTCCTGTATGTTGATGATCATCATGAGAGCAAAAAGGGCAACAGTGGCTGCCAGACTCTGAACCACGTAATATTGCCAGTACGTTCTGAATTTTGCCAGTGTCACTCTAAGCTTTTCAATTACCATCCATCACCCCCGATTCTTTGCTGGGTGGCCCTGCTGTCCCGGACAGCAAGAAATGCAGAACCAAAAACTCTCAGCCTCAAATAAACAGCTTGGTGAGCGGATGCTTAGACCAGTTGAGCTGACTTGACAACCGGGGCAGTTCCATTAAAAAAGCTGTATGTAATAGGCCTGAATAGTTATTATAGCCGTCTTTTGCACAACATTCAAACGGAGGGGTAAGATGAAAAAAGTATTATCGTGCTTGTTTTTGGCAGTGCTTATGGTAGTTGCAACATTTTGTTTAACCCTGATGGAACCGGCCCGGGCCCAGGCAGGCACAGAGATCCGGCTGGCCCATGTTGTCAATGAAGAAGACAGTTTTCACATTGCGGCCATGAAATTTCAGGAAATCGTAGAGGAGCGTACCAACGGGGAGATTTCCATCTCTATTTATCCCAATGCCCAGCTCGGGGACGAAAGAAACCTTCTGGAGGGCATGCGCATGGGCACTGTAGACATGGGGGTCATCACCAACGGTCCAGTGGCCAACTTTGTGGAGGAAATCGCTGTTTTTGAACTGCCTTTCCTTTTTCCAAATCGTGAAGCTGCCTATGGTATACTGGACGGCCCTATTGGCAGCGAATTGCTGGATAATCTGGAAAGGGTCAACCTTAAAGGCCTGGCCTATGCCGAGCGGGGCTTTAGAAACCTGACCAACTCCAGGCGCCCGGTGCATACGCCTGATGACGTTTCCGGGCTGAAGATCCGGGTAATGGAAAATCCGGTGTACATAGATACCTTCAGGGCCCTGGGAGCCAACGCTGTTCCCATGGCCTGGACCGAGGCCCTGACAGCCATGCGCCAGGGCACCATTGACGGGCAGGAAAACCCGGTCAATGTCATTCATGCCTTCAAGCTTGACGAGCAGCAGGAGTACCTTTCCATGACCAGACATACCTATGCCCCGGCCATTTTCGTAATGGGCCAGATGAACTGGCAGGGCCTGTCCCCGGAACAGCAGGAAATATTTGTCGAGGCTGCCCGGGAAGCTTCAGAGCATGCACGGCGGGTAAACTTTGAGATGGAGGAAGAGCAGCTGCAGGAACTCAAGGAAAGGGGCATGCAGGTCATCGAGGAGCCGGACCTGGAAGCCTTCCGCAGCGCGGTGCACTCGGTGTATGATAAATACGGGGATGATTTCGGGAAATACCTGGAGCGTATCCTGGATGAGCTTTAACGTCGCTGCATCCCAATAAAGATACTTTCTGGACAATTAAACCCTATACAGAAGGTTGACAGCCTTGACAGGCAAAATAATAAGCGGCGTCGATGCGGTCTGCAGCCGCATTGACGCCGTTGTAGGCATAATTGCTTTTTGCGCTCTGCTGACCATGATAACGGCCATCAGCATGCAGATACTTTTCAGGGTATACTTCCAGGCCCTGCCCTGGTCAGAAGAGCTTTCCCGGTACATGCTGGTCTGGCTTACCTTTCTGGGCGCAACCATGGCTTACCGCAGGGGTCTGCACATTACAGTTACCTTTGTGGTGGGACTGCTGCCGGAAATCGTGCGCCGCCTCATCCGTACAGCCACCATTGCAGCCTCTATTTTCTTTTTCGCCGCAGGCATGTGGTACGCACTAAGCTACATAGAGTTTCAATCCGGCCAGGTGACAGCCTCTCTAAGGCTCCCCATATCACTGGTCTACTCGGTGATGCCTTTTTCCTTTGCTGTCATGATCCTCTACGGCCTGCACGCCCTGCTCCTGGAAATGTTTCCCGGGCATCAGCCCGGCTACAGAGGGAAAAGGGCTGAAAGGCAGGTCCAGAATGGCCAGCTCCAGGGCGGGAATAAACAATGGCCCTGATCCTGTTCACCTCTTTTCTGGTTCTCTTGTTTCTGGGGGTGCCCGTGGCCATTGCCATTGCCCTGGCCTCCATGGTCATCCTCATGCAGGAAGGCGTGCCCCTGATGCTTGTGGCCCAGAGGATGTTTTCCGGCATTGACAACTTTTCCCTCATAGCAGTTCCCCTCTTCATTCTGGCCGGGGACATCATGGCCAGGGGCAGAATCTCCGAGAGGCTGGTGGAGTTTGCAGACGCCCTGCTGGGTTTTTTAAGGGGTGGACTATCTGTTGTGGCTGTAATGGCCGGGATGTTCTTTGCGGCTATATCCGGATCCGGGGCAGCCAGCACCGCCGCCATCGGCTCTTCCCTGGTCCCGGAACTGAAGCGCAAAGGCTACTGTGAAACCAGCTCGGCCTCACTTATAGCCGCCTCTGGCACCATAGGCGTGGTTATCCCCCCGTCTGTGCCCATGATCCTGTATGCGGTAATGGCCCAGGAATCAGTCAGCCGACTTTTTCTCAACGGGTTTATCCCCGGGGTCATGATGGGCCTGGTATTAATCGTCATTGCCGTCCGCCAGGCATACCAGCGCGACTATCCCCCCGGGTCCCCTTTCAGTGTTGCCAACATAACCCGCACCTTCTACAGGGCCATCTGGGGCCTCCTTACTCCCTTTATTATCCTGGGAGGCATATTCTCAGGCTATTTCACCCCTTCCGAGGCTGCGGTCATTGCGGTGAATTATTCACTCATCGCTTCCCTGTTCATCTACCGGGACATGGGGCTTAAAGATATCTACCGTATAATGCGCCGCTCCATCATGACCACCGGGGTGATCATGTTTATCATAGCCACTTCTTCAGTCATGAGCTGGGTGCTGGCCAACTGGAACATACCGTCCATGATCGCCCAGTCCGTGCTGGAGATATCCACCAACCCCTACGTGCTGCTCTTACTGATCACCCTGCTCATCCTGGCCACCGGAATATTCATGGAAACCGCCTCGGCCCTGATCATACTTACCCCGGTACTGCTGCCCCTGGTCAAAATACTGGACATCTGTCTGGTACATTTCGGCCTGATCATGGTCATGGGACTGGCCATCGGCATGATCACCCCGCCAGTGGCCATAAACCTTTACGTGGCCTCATCCATCACCGGCCTGCCCATAGAAAGAATATCCGGCTCGGTCATCCCCTTTCTCCTGGGCCTGCTCCTGGTCCTGTTCACTGTGGTCTACCTGCCCCTGTTTGTTCCGGTTATTTTTTAAAACTGTGCAGATTGATCATGCGAGGCGGGTGACAGGCTCAGCCAAAGGGAAAAGAACCAGTTCCGGTTGAAAAAGAATTGTTGTGTTCAAGTCAGCGCTGCAGGGTTTAACACCTGCCGGTACAGCCGGATGTATCTGCGGGTCATTTCTTCCAGGCCGTGTTCCCGGAGTACATAGGCCCGGGCCTTGCTGGTCATGTCCTGAAGTGATTCCGGGCAGCGCAGGACCCGGGCCATGCTGCGGGCCAGACAGACCGGGTCGCCCACGGGGCAGATCAGCCCCCTGCCTGAGACCAGTTCTTTTAGCCCCCCTGCATCGGTGGAGACCACCGGAACCCTGTATCTGAATGCATCCAGTACGCTGCTGCCCAGGCCCTCTTCCTGTGAACTCATTACAAACATGTCAAACACCGGGAAAAAGCTTTCCAGGTCCTGTTCAAAGCCCATGAGCAGGTAGCTGCGTCTAAGTCCCAGGCGTCTTATCTCCCGGCGCACCTCCGCCTCCAGGGGACCGCGGCCGAAATGCACAATCACGAAATCCAGGTCTCTTTCATCCCTCAGCCGGGCTGCGGCCCGCACCAGGGTCAGGGGATCCTTGTGGGGCACCAGGGCTGCGGCGCAGGCGATGATTTTTCCGGGGGCCAGCCTTTTTTTCAGTCTCAGGGCCCCAGCTGAGGGTGAACGAAGACTTACGGTGGTATCCAGGCAGCTGGGTATGACTTCTATCTGCCTGCCGGGCAGGGTGCCCTCCAGGATATCTTTTATGGCACGGGAGATGGCTACTGTCTGGTGGGTATAGTGATATTTGAGAAGGGAAAGGTTACCCCGGGGGACAAAGTCCACCCGCCTGGTGTAGACGATTCTGCGGCCGTGCAGGGGCCTGGTCATCACCGCCAGGCTCTGGCCCCGCCCGGTCTGGGCGTGCAGGATATCAAAGTCCCGGCCTTTGCAGGTCAGGTACTTGAAGGCTCCGGCCTGGCTGTGGACTTCCACGGCCGGAAGTGAAGCCTCATGTGCACGCCTGGCCAGAGGCGAATCCCTGAGGCACAAAAGCTTTGCGTCCTGCCCGGCCAGGGCCAGGCCCTTCATGGTGAAAAGGGTCTGCCTC
>PWFB01000036.1 GCA_003553695.1 Desulfonatronospira sp. | reverse complement strand
CCTGGGGATTGGTTTCAGACGATTGATATTTTCTGCTTCAGGGCTGTTCATGACATGCCAGAGGTCCCAATCCTGTTGCAGGCCAAGCCAAAAGTCCGGGGACATGCCCAACACCCGGGAAAGCCGCAAAGCCGTATCCGGCGTTACTGAACGCTTACCCTTAATAATTTCGTTGAGACGAGGATAAGAAACGCCAAGACAACGTGCCAGTTCTACTTGGGTAAGCCCAAGTGGCTTAACGAATTCCTCAAAAAGCATCTCCCCTGGATGTGTCGGCGGACGATTTCGGGGCAACCGCCTCCCAGCATCAGTGGTAATCTGTGATTTCGATTTCATAGGCATCGCCTTCCTCCCATAGTCCTCAAGTCCTTAATGTGCAGACTACAAATGATATTTTATGATACAAAGACTATGAGCGGGCCACCAAAACTCGCCGGCAGAATTCTATAGTAGCCTGCATATTAGGCTGATATCTCTTTTTTCTCGTGGTTTTCATACGCATAAACTCGTTAATCAGACATAATAAAATAAGGGTCGTTTGCTCCACAGGGTGGACGTCAAACTCTTTTTTAGCATTACCGGCTTCCAGACAACTCTGGATATAAGATGACACCATCTCCTGCTGTTTTTCCAGGATATCCCGGCATGTATGATGCTCATGCAGCAGTTTACTTGGGCAGTTGGAAAGGAACAACATGGCACTCTGGGGATGTTCTTCCGCTATTTGCGAGTGCAGCCTGACGAGGTTGGCGATCTTTTCAAACTCTGTATCGGTATTCTTCGGCAAGTCCTCTATTGCCTGAGCATATTCATTAAAAACATCATGGATGATCTTTGAAAAGATATCATCTTTACCTTTGAAATGATAATACAGCAAAGGTTCTGTAACCCTTGCCTCTTTAGCTATCATCAGCGTAGTGGTGTTGTCGAAACCATGGGAGACAAACAGCTCTGCAGAAGCATCCAGAATATTTTGTTTTTTGCTTTTGGCCATAGATTTCTCTACCCCACAATTTTACGCTGCGGCTTCATCTCCCTCTTTTTCCACAGTTCCATTTCCTGCATTTTTTTCTTGCGCTCCCTGGCCAGATATTTCGACACCAGAGACTGGTTTTTCCTGTAACCCCATTTGGCTTTGTATTCTTCAGGGGTTAATCCATGTTTCTCTAAGTGCTTTTTGGTAATGACCTTGAAGGACTTGCCGCATTCAAGGCAGGTTATACTTTTTTCCTTGATAGCTTTCCTGGGATCTGCAGCCGGTTGCTGCTCCTGTTCTGCCTGTACCTCGGTCACTTCCTGTGAAGCTTTTTTTATGCCCTCGGACAGGGATTTAATCATGGAGTTGATTTCTTCTTCAGTCATGTTGCGTACACTGGCCTGGGCCTTCACAATCTCCAAAGCTCCTTTAACGTGATCTTCCATTAAAAAATTCTCCTTAAATAAGTTGCTGCATGCTGTCTCCGATGATCCTTTCTCCAGAGCTTAAGTAAACAGCTTGTCGAAATAATCTGACCATCTTTCCCTTTTGTATGTATCCCAGCATTACTCATAACCTGCAAAATTGCAAGTACAGCATAGCAATCTGCAATCGAATCATGAGCAGAGCCTGATATCCTGGCGGAGTTTTTCTCCCAGTCTTGATACTCCATTACTGTCCTGCATACCTCTGATCCTCCTTGCATTTTTTCTTGATTATCTTTCAAGCACTCCGACAAAATACTGGCAATTACTGAGAAAATGGAGCAGTCTCTAAAAAAAGCTCAAACATATGCAGAGAGCATAGATGAAATCAAAACAGCTTGGCAGGAAAAAGAAGCCGCTCTAAATGCCAGGATCTATGAGCTTATGGAAAAGACGGAGCAGTTGGAAGAATTGAGTCGGCAGAACACCCAACTCAAGTATCAGGCAGATATAAAAGAAAGGGAGATTGCTGCATATAAGGAGAAAATTGAGGGGATGGCAGATATTGAGATACTTAAGAACAAGAACTTAGAGTTGAGGAATAGAAAATAATGTACCCCTGGAATACTATAGGCTACCCATGACCACTGAATTGAAAAAACACCTTTTGTGGTGGTGTGAGAACCGGACCTTTAAAGACAGTTCTTACAGCGACTCGACGACTGAGCGTTATTTGAAATCTCTGGGACTGGAAGAAACAAGATGTGACTGCAAAAAGTCATTTTTGCAGTCACAGACGTCAGACTTCAGACATCAGAGGTCAGTAAAAACAAAGAGTTATGTAGATTATTTATTTCTGAATTATTCATTTCTCGACTTTTTGCAGGCGCATCAAACAAGGCATCATCTTGAGGTTGAGGACTTGTGCAAAAGAGGCCAGGGTGCCAAGGTAATCGAAATAAAAGACCACCTGGAAGGTAGCTCCCAGGTGGCCTGATAATGGAAAGGGATTTGCAAACCGTTTCTGTAACCGTTTCTATAAAATTATGGTTAACAGGAAGAAACGTAACCTGTTGATTTTATTGGCGTCCCCAAGGGGGTTTGAACCCCTGTTTTCGGCGTGAGAGGCCGACGTCCTAGGCCGCTAGACGATGGGGACGCTTTAGGTGGTGGGCCGTGCAGGGATCGAACCTG
>PWFB01000049.1 GCA_003553695.1 Desulfonatronospira sp. | reverse complement strand
GCATTTTCTCCAGGGACCAGTAAAGCCCGGGCCAGGAAAGAATTTGTACAGCCAGGGGCATAAGGCTTTTGCCGTTGCTGTTATTGAGTGGTGTAATTTCCCTGGCAAAGGGCTCAAGGTTAAGGTTCCTGGGGCTGATCAGCGCTCCGCCCCGGCCCAGGGGCAGTGGCTTTCCCCGGCCGAAGCTGTAAACTGTGTAATGGGCATCCCCTGCCCTGCTGTATTTTTCATCAGCCCCCTGCAGCATCTGGGCTGCATCTTCGATGCAGCAGATGCCATGATCAAGGGCAATGCCAGCCAGAGCCTGAATGTCGGCTGGAACACCCAGAAGATGCTGCCCGACCAAGGCCAGGGTGCGGGCAGATATTTTTTGGTCCAGATCGTCCAGGTCAGGCTGAAAGGTATGCGGGTCCAGATCGTACAGATCCACCTTGAGTCCTGCCCTGACCACGGCCGCTGGCAATGAATAGCAGGTATAACCAGGAATCAGAACCTGGTTCTGATGGTGCTCAGCTTTTTTTTTCAGTTCCTGGAGAACCAGGTAAACAAGGGACCTGGCGCTGTTGGCCAGAACGCAGGATTCAGTGTTGAGAAGCCTGGTCAGCTTGCCGGTGAAGTCATGCTTTCCCGGGAATATTCCCCTGGCCAGTGCTCTCAGGGGCAGCCTGGTTTCTGCTGGGGGCAGTGCGTAGGGGTACATTTTAGTGTGAGTGTCAGTGTGAGTGTGAGTGTCTGTGACAGTGTCAGTGTGAGTGACAGTGTGAGTGTCAGTGACAGTGTGAGTGACAGTGTGAGTGTCAGTGACAGTGTGAGTGTTCACTTTTTTAGAGACTTGATGAGGCCGTAGAGCATGCGGCTTATTTCATCGAGTTCATTTGCAGTCTCTTGGTATATTTCAGTCGTGATGTAGCCCAGGTCTTTTGCGAGCATCATGAAATATTTCAGTTCTCCTGCTGATCCTCGAGCTACGCCGGTAAAATATCCAAACTCTTTGGTTCCGGTCCTGTAACTACCTTCGAACAGGTTGGCCCCTATTGAGGAAGCCGCCCTGCGGATCTGATCCACAAGAGCGTACTTTTCTGCGCCAGGAAAACCAGCAGTGATTCTATAGATTTTCAGGGTCAGGGCATGAGATTTTTTAAAAACTTCCAGATCTTCAACCGATTTAATTTCACTCATATACACCTCCAACCACAGGTACTCACACAGCCACTGACACAGACACTCACACTGACACAGACACTGACACTGACACCGACACTGACACTGACAAAAGTCTAAAGGTCGATGTACTTCCGGATGCGGGGGCCCAGGAAGTTGGCTGCGGGCAGAGGCAGACTGCGCCAGATCCTCTCGCCTGTGCAGCGCAAAGAGCCATTGACGCCGGAAGTTCCATTGGCACTGCCCACTCCGGCCAGCCTGTACCAGCCCAGGGGTTCAGGCTTTGCCCCCCACTGCTTTTTGAATAAATAAGTGCCCTCCCCCGGACTGGAGCGGCCGAAGTCGAAGCATGCAAAGCCGTTGTCAGCGGCGTACTCCAGAAATGTCCAGTACAGAAGCATGTTGGGACTGAGCCTGTTGAACCCGCGCAGGGTGGAAGCCCAGGGAACAGTGGCGGTCCGGGCATGCAGCAGAAGAATTCCCCCAGCTACAGGAGACCCGTCTTTATATACCACGCAGACCCGGGCATTTTCTCCGAAGGACTTGACCAGACAGTTTATCCACTGGGAGGAGTGAACAGGCGAGCCCAGGTCGCGCATATTGCGGCAGAAAACCCGGTAAAAATCCTGGATCATTTCAGTGCTGCCCAGTCTGGAAACCAGCCCTTCTTTGACCGGCCTTTTTATCTGACTGCGCAGCTTGGATTTGAAAGACTTCCAAAGCTGCTCTGAGGAATCCGGAAGTTGCATCGTCATTCTGCATTTTTCCGTGATCTGGACCAGTTCCCTCTCTGCCCAGGGCAGGACATGAGCATTCCTGATCTCCAGAGCCGCCTTATTTTCTGCGGCCAGTTCCAGGGCTTTTTCCAGAAGGGACCCAGCCCCGTCCAAGCTGTCCGTGATCAACCCGCCGTAGTCGCAGTAAGGCAGGGAAATCAGCCCGGCCCTGCCCAGGAAAGGCTTGATAAGGACCATAGGCAGGACCCCGGTGATAAAGTCCCCGTCCCTGGAGATCAAATACATTGTTCTGTGGCCGTAGCTGTGCTCTATGGCTTCCTTCCAGGATGAAGTCAGGTATGGCCCGGCCAGGGCATGGGAGAGTATGTAATGGTCCCATGCCTCTCTGTCTTCAGGTTTATATACTTTGATGCTGGTCAAAAGGCATGTCCTGCACTGATGCCATCTGCAGGGAAACAGGGAACCGGACGAACTCCGTCCCTTTCGGGGACAAACCGGGTTGGCCCATACAAGGAAAAGTCAAAAATACTAAGGCTAAAGCCCAAGAGTTAAAAACAAAAAGCAGGATGGTCCAAAACTGGAAAGCAGAAAACAAAAGACTAGAGGCTTTAACAGCTTCCAGCCTTTTAACCCTGCTCCCCTGCTAGTTTCTCGCCAACTGCACCGGGCCAAGGGGTTCCACGTAATGGGCCTCGATATCCAGGGCCACCGCCTGGAACAGGCTTTTTACGTTCAGTACCAGGCGAAAACTGCTGTTCTTTCTCTGGATTACTCCCTGAAGCCCGGCGAATGGCCCTTTTCGGATCAACACCACATCTCCCTTCCGCACAAAATCGTAGGGATAAACCGGGGCATCCAGGCTGATTGCCCTCTGCACCTGCTCCAGATCCTTAAGCAGCTGCATCTCGTCAACAATATCTATAACTCCGGCGATATGGTTGGACTTGAAAGCCTGGTGCCGCTGCAGATCGCTGGCCTTGAAAAACAAGTACCCGGAAAAGATCGGGGCCAGGGAGTAGCGGACCCTCTTCTGTCCGGGCTGGCGCTTCTTGATCATGGGCAGATAGTATCCGATATCGCTGTGCACCAGAAATTCGGCCAGGATCTTCTCCCGTCTGCTCTTGGTCCTGGCGATCCTCCACTGCCCCGGAAGGGATGCGTTGCTCAATATATTCTCCGGATGGAGCTGGGGAGGATTCTTGTCCAGGGAGATGCTCATCTGATGGCCTCTTGAGTTTTTTCTTGAACTCCCAGACTGCAAAACCATCTGCCAGTAATTTCCAGCCCTTCCCGGACGGAATAAAGCGGCTCGTAGCCAAGGATATCCCTGGCCCTGCTGATATCCGCCAAGGAGTGGCGTATGTCCCCTGGGCGAAACCCGGTGTAGACAGGCAGAGATTCCCGCACTTCAGATCCGAACCTGGCCGCCATCTCTTTTATGAGCTCAAACAGCTCATTCAAAGTGGTCTGCTGCCCAAAAGCCACGTTGTACACCTTGCCCGTGGCTTCGGGGTTTTGGGTCACCGCGGCCAGGATATTGGCCTGGACGCAGTTGTCTATGAAGCAGAAGTCCCTGCTGGTCCCTCCGTCTCCGTAAATATGCACCGCTTTATTCTTCAGAAGGTTTATAAACCACCTGGGAATCACGGCAGCGTAAGCCCCCTGCGGATCCTGGCGCTTACCGAATATATTGAAGTATCTTAGCCCGATGCTCTGGAAATCGTAGCACCTGGCAAAGACTTCCGCATACAGCTCATTTGCGTACTTGGTGACTGCATACGGGGACAAAAGTCTGCCCATATCATCCTCCACATTGGGCAAACCCGGATGATCGCCGTAAGCCGCGCTGGATGCCGCGTATACAAAACGCTGCACTCCTGCGTCCCTGGAAGCGATCATCATGTTCAGGAATCCGTCCAGGTTGTTGGAATTGATATATAAGGGATCTTCAATGGAGCGCGGCACCGAGCCTATGGCTGCCTGATGCAGGACATAATCAGCCCCCTGACAGGCCTGCCTGCACGTATCCAGGTCCCGGATATCTCCATCCATGAATTTGAACCTGGACCACTGCTCCGGAGTGACCGAAGCCAGCACGTCCTCCAGATTGTGCCTGTAGCCTGTGCTGAAATTATCCAGTCCCAACACCCTTTGCTCAAGGCGAAGCAAAGTCTCGGCCAGGTTGGAGCCGATAAAGCCGGAAGCGCCGGTCACCAGCCAGGTGCCGGGATTTTGCCTTAACTGCTCCAGAATATGTTGGTATCTAACAGTCATTTCAGTCCGTTCTGACCTGCATTAATTGGGGTTAACTACTTGTCCAAACTGCAATATTTTCCTTTACTATTAGTTTACATCCGCAACTCGTTTCCCGAAAGAAAACCAACAGGTTCCGCATCCGGAAAGAAAGACTTTCCGGCAGGAAAATATTTAAAGCAAGTAGCATGCCAGCTTTCATGCCTCTTTTGCATGGCTAACCCCCGGAAAATAAACATTGGCCGGGCTTTTACCAAGAAAGCTGCAAAACTGTCCCTTCAGAAGTCCAACAGGCAAGTCAGGTAAACTGCAACATTTTATAACTGTTCTGCATATAATGAAAACCATGCACAGTTTATGAGTTCCCGCTGTTTCCGATACTTTCCAGGTAATCTCTGCAGGAACAGAAGCGGCAATAAAGGAAGGAATCCAGCAGATTACCCAGCCTGGGCAGGGTTTCTTTCAGGTTCACATAATGCCTGAACCTGGAGAGCACAGGTATCTGGTTCTGCATGGGCTGGCCGGGATCAACCTCCCATGGGTGAATATAGAAATGATATGCGTCCTGAGTTGCAAGAATCCTCTGAACAGCCCTTTTGAAGACCATCTCCGGCAGCAGGCGGAAATATCCGCCCCCGCTGCACGGAAGAGACCTGCCCCAGATGCGCAGGTTGGAAAGGGGCAGTTCGTAGAATCCTTCGCCCAGGTCCATGGCAATACCTTTCCTGCGGTACACATCAGCACTCAGGCGGCCGTAGCGGCTGTTCAGGGCGAATGAGTTGTAGCTGGCATCGTAGCTGTACCCGGCCTCCCGGATCAGGGCCAGGACCTCCCGGGAGATGGAAAAGCTGGGGGCTCTGTATCCATGCACTGCCGAGCCCAGGATGTCCTCCAGGACCTTCTTGCTGCGCTCCAGATCCCTGCGCAGCTCAGACGCCGGCTGCCCGAGGCAGAGCTGGTGGCTGTAGCCGTGGGAGGCAACTTCGTGTCCTGCCGCACTTATCTCGCGCACCAGGGAGGGCATCCTGTGGGCAAGCCAGCCCAGGACAAAGAAGGTGGCCTGTAATGTATTGCCCTGCTCATCCCTCTTGGACCCCAGCATGTCCAGGATGCTGCGGGTGCTGGCCTCGATGCGGGATTCCTGGGAGGACCAGTTTTCCATAGGAAACCACGGCCGCAGGTTCTCCACCTGGAACCAGTCCTCCACGTCTATGGTAAGCAGAAAATGTTTCATACATAATTTAATTCAGCCTCTTGGGCCGGGGTCTCCAGGTAATACTCAGGGTGCCCCGGTTCTCGTAGTATTCCTGGGCCCGGATATTGGAATCAACCCTGCGGTGATCATAGTTTACCCCCACGCTGACACTTCTGGTCCACATGTAGCTCAGGCCGGTGCCTGCCCTGTAAAAGCTGTCCCTGCGCTCCGGGGCCCGGTCCTTGTAAATGGAGCGGCGATAGTCCGCGGATATATCCCAGTCCAGGTCCCTGCGCAAAGCATAGCTGTAAACCGCTCCGCCGCGGTAATAAATGGTAAAGCCCTGGGCGTCCGTACCCAGAAAGGTCTGGGTCGCGCCGCTTCCGCCGCGCAGGGTCAAGCTGGAGCGCCTCTGATCCCAGGTCTTGTATATATCCGTGTTGAATACCACTCCGTCATCGCTTCCATTATCCTCTTCATCCCGGTAATAGTATCCCAGCCCCACATCCAGACGGCCGTCCCGGGCAAAGCGGTAGGAGATGCCGGTTGATGGCTCGTACAGGGTATAGCCGGACCTGTCTCCGCTGTAGCGGACATGGCTGTGTCTGTACTGCAAATAGCCGTCCAGGTGTCTGGTAAAGTTGCGCATGAGCCTTGTCCTGCCGTCCCAGTTGTTCACGTTCTCGGATTCGTCGTACCTGCCGTGGGTGTACCCTGCTGCGACCTCCAGGCCGTAGAGCCTGCTGAACCAGTAGGTCATACCGGCCCTGGGCATGTGGATCACGCTGTCTTCCTCACCGGGGTTGTCGTTCCACTCGTGCCGCAGACCGTACTGGGTGTAAGCCCTGTCCCTGGGGCCGAACTGGTAGTCCAGCCTGGTCCTGGCGTAATTAACTGAGCGCGGCTCCAGTCCCCGTCTCAGAATCTCTTCAGGATCAATCAACACTTCCTCCTCAATCTCAATATATCTGGAAAGGTCCTGGGTGTACTCCCTGCGCTCAAAGGAGTTGCTGAGGGACCACCTGAGATCCTTCCTGAGATCCTTCCACAGCTCCAGATCGGCATTGTGCCGCAATGTATCGAATTCATCATTGTCGTAATACATGGAATAGCTGGGGCGATAGCCCAGAGTCATCCCCCCTGTTCTGCCCCGGGCTTCCAGCTCTGCTCCCAC
This sequence comes from Desulfonatronospira sp., assembly GCA_003553695.1. Taxonomy (GTDB): domain Bacteria; phylum Desulfobacterota; class Desulfovibrionia; order Desulfovibrionales; family Desulfonatronovibrionaceae; genus Desulfonatronospira. The sequence continues at coordinate 5,410 of PWFB01000049.1, read as the reverse complement.
TCCCACCACAGTTATCCAGTCCGATTTCCTGTCGTCCCTGTCCAGAAACAGGTTGTCCGTGTATTCCTGCTGCACCCGGACTTCCGGGGTTATGGTCCAGACCAGATCCGCCGAAGCAGTCCTTACGGTTCCAGACAAAAGACAAACCAGCCCTAAAAGAATAAAAAAGTATCGCATAGCAGGCCCTTTCTGTTTGGCTTGTTTTCTTTGCACAGCGCGTCAAACGCAAGGTATAAGCTCAGTGGGGAACAACCAGCGTATCGCCGGGCTGAATCCGCAGATTCTGCTCCGGGGCTGAGCCGGAAACAATGTCCCGGTAATTAATGTCTATTCTCTCCTCACTGTCCCCGCTTTGCCTAAAAAGAACCAGATTTCTCTTGTTGGCCCACTCGGTAAAGCCCTGGGCCCGGGTTATGGCCTGCATCAGTGTCAGATCCTTCTCCAGTGCGAACTCACCCACCTGTCGCACTTCTCCCAGGACATAATAGGATTTGCTGATCTGGTTCCGGACAATCACCGTGACCTCAGGTTCCTGTATGAACCTGGACAGTCTCCCGGTCACTGTCTGCTTCAGATCCATGGGGGTTTTACCAGCGGCCATCACGTCATCCACGAGAGGCATGCTGATCCTGCCGTCCACCCGCACCTTGACCTCCCTGCTCAGGTCCGGCTCCTGCCAGATAACTATTTCCAGGACATCGCCCTTTCCTATGACGTAACTTTCGGAATCGGCCTGAATGTTCCGAATCGTCTCGGCCTGGGCATGCGGTACAGCCAAAGCCAGAAAAAGAATGCCCAGAAAAAAAAGGTATGCCTTCCCTCCTGCTGACGTTAACATCCCCTCCTCCTTTAACGGTTTGAAATCAGTGCATTCGCTACCTGGCCCCGACCCTTCCCAGCACGGTCTTAACCGTTTTGAGTACTATAAAAATATCTAATATCAGAGATAAGTTTTTTATATAAAAAAGGTCGTACTCCAGCTTGCGTAGAGCATCCTCTTCCGAGGCGCCATAGCCGTAATTGATCTGGGCCCACCCGGTAATACCCGGCTTGACAGTGTGTCTCTCCCCGTAATAGGGCAGTCTCTGCTTCAGCTGCTCCACGAACTCCGGCCTCTCCGGCCTGGGGCCCACAAAGCTCATTTCCCCCTTGAGCACGTTCCAGAACTGGGGCAGCTCGTCCAGCCGCAGCTTCCGGAGCACCCGGCCTGCGGAAGTAATTCTGGGATCCTTGTTCTCCGCCCAGACCGCTCCGCTCTGCTCTTCGGCATCACAGCACATGGTCCTGAACTTGATCACCTGGAAAGTCTTTTCCCTCTGCCCCACCCTGGACTGCTTATAAAAAACCGGTCCCGGAGAGGTGATTTTGACCAGAATCCCTACCCCCAGCTGCAATGGAGCGCTGATGATAATTCCCAGGGAAGCCAGGCAGATATCCGCTGCCCGCTTGCTCCAGACAGTCATCCTGTATCTGCGGAAGCCGTCGGAAAATATCAGCCAGCTGGGCTGGGTGTTTCTGGCCAGTATCTTGCCGCTCAGGACCTCGCAAAAGGAATACCCCTCAAAGATCTTTACTCCATGCATCCTGCAATCCAGCAGGGGCCTCCACGGTGACCCCCCTCTACGCTCCTCCAGGGCCACCACGATCTTTTTGATTCCGTTGGCCATGGCGTATTCGCAAAGCCCTTCGTAGCTATTGTATTGCTCCGCTCCCAGCTTTGCTGCCAACTGGGTTTTGCCCGGGTTGGAAAAGACAGCCTTTACCACATATCCGGAATCCAGGTTGGAGCGGATCTCCTCCCCGATCAGGGAAGCCAGGTTGCCGTCCCCCACCAGCAGGATCCTCTCGTTAAACAAGTCATGCTGGCATATGAACTGATATATAAGTCTCCAGGAAACCAGGAACAGGATAAGGAGGAACAGGCCCAGGAAAAAAATGTCTTTTTTCAGAATCAGGAAAGGAAACAGTAAATTAATTATGGCCAGGCCGATAAAAGCCACTGCGATAGCCTGGATAATTCGAATGCTGAGCTCGAAAGTCTTTTTCTTGACCTGAAAATTATATAAGTCGTGATAATAAAGGCTTAACTGAATTATAAAGACTATAGGCAGTATCCCGGCCAATATATGTCTGATCTCCGGGTCGAAGTTCAGCTGTGCGGAGTAGAACGTATGGATGGCCAGCCATATGCTCAAATAGATCAGACCGCTTTCTCCCAGAAAAAAAAGCAGCCCTCGTACAGGATAATACTTGTTAAAAAATCTTAACATCTTTTACCTGCATGGCTACTTTGCAGCTTCCCGCATCCGATAGCTGTACCCGTAGCCGTAATACCTGGCTTTGGTTACGTTGCGATCCATGTTGAATATTATTCCTTTCATCTTTTCCTGTCTGAAGCGCTCCATGGTGGCCTTGGCCAAGTGCCTGGAGGTGATCCCCCTCAAAACCACAAGAAAGGCCGCGTCCACCTCGTTGGCAATGGACATTGTCTCCGGAGCCAGGGTAACAGGTGAGCTGTCCAGTATTACCAGCCGGTCAGGATAGCGGTCTCTTACTTCTCCGATAAAGGAATGCATCCTTTTAGAGGACAAAAGCTCCGCCGGGTTCTCAGCCTCCTGCCCAGCGGGCAGAACCGTAAGTTTCTCTACCAAGGACTTGTGCAGAAGGCCGGACAGGGGCTCATTGTGGGCCAGGTAAGTGCTGAGTCCCCTGGATGAACGTTTTATTCCAAAGATATTATGGATCATGGGATTGCGCAGATCTGCGTCCACCAGCAGCACGTGTTCGTCCAGGCCCTGGGCAATGGTTACCGCCAGATTGCATGCAGTAAAGGTCTTGCCCTCTCCTGGCAGGGAACTGGTTATAAGCACTGTTTTAGGGGGATCTCCCTCCTGGGGGCGTAAAATCCGGGAACGCAGGAACCTGAACTGCTCAGCTTCCACTGATCCAGGTCTTCCCAGGACAACAAGGTTATCCGATAAACGTGCCTGCATTTCCGGATCCAGCTTTCGGGCACCGTTGCCCCCGGACCCTGATCCGGCAGCGGTCTTGTTCTGTTCCGCTTTCTGCAGTGCCTCATATATCTTGCTCATAAGCCACCGCCTCTCTTTTTATCTTTCTTGATCCCCTTTACCAGGGGCAGGGATATCAACATGGCTGGCTGCAGGAAATCCTTGGCCTCTTCCGCGGAATAAAGCGCCGGGTCCATTCCTTCGCGCAGATAGGCCAGGCCGGCTCCCATACCCATCCCCAGGGCCAGGGACAAAAGCATTATCCGGTTCCTGTCGGGGCTGAAAGGACCGGAGGGAGGAATGGCCTGATCCACCACCCGGAACTGCTCACCCTGCTGCCTGCGCTCCATCTGCTCGGCCAGCTCCGCGTCCAGTTTTCTGCGCAGCAGGTTTTGATACCGCTCATTCACGGCATTGTAGTCCCTTTCCAGGTTCATCAGCTCCAGCTCCACCTCAGAGGTCTGCTCCACCCTGGATTCATAGACCCTGATCTGGGATTCCAGGTCCCTTTTTCTTCGTTCCAGGACATTGAGGCGCCTTTGCATCTGCTCCAGCTCCACTCGATGCTCTTCATGCTGAAAAATGTTTCCGGCCGGATTTGCAGTCTCCAGCTGGATGGGCTCCATGGAAGCGATCCTGTCCAGTTCCATTCTTTTCTGTTCAATGATGCGCTTGAGCACAACCAGTTCAGGGTGCTGCTCCGTGTACCTTGCCCTGAGCTGATTGAGTCTCTCCTCCAGGGCTTCTACCTCCCTGTATGGGTTGTACCCGCCGCCCTGACCCTGTTGCATCCCCAGCTCCCTGTCAGCCAGAGCTGCAGCATAAAGCCTCCTGACCACCTGCATTTCATGCAAAACATTCTGGGCCTGCTCCTCCAACCTGCCCTGTTCATCCTTGAGCTGTGTCAGGATGTTCAGGTTTGATTGCAGCTGATTCGGCAGACTTCCCATGTTTCTGCGCTTGAAATCCTCCAGGACCATCTCCCTTTCCTGCAGCTCCTGCTGCAGACGCTGCACTTCCCCGTCCAGGAATCTGGTGGTGCCCATGGCCATGGATTCCCTGGCCCTCAAGTTCTGGTCAATGAACTGGGAAGCCAGGGCATTGGCCACCCTGGCCGCTGTCTGGGGATCTCCCCACTCGAAAGATATCTCGAAGGCCCGGTTTTGCGCCCGCAGAGTTATATTGATTTTGCTTCGCACGTAACGTACAAGCTGCTGAGTGGAAATGTTTTCCGGCTCATCCTTTTCCGCCGGGTTCTCCTCAAAACCTATGACAGGCAGGATTTTTCCCTTTATCTCAGCAAAAAAGCTCCTGGAATCGTCCGGAATGGAATGCAGCTCAAACCTCTTGATGATCTCCTCCAGATTGCTCCTGCTGTTTACCTGCTGAGAAATGGTCTGCAGTCTGATGGAGAGATCATCAGTAACGGTTGTGGGGACGAAATCCCGCGGCACTCTCTGGGACTCCACCAGGATCAGTGTGGAAGCCCGGTAGCTGCTGGGGGTCTGCTGCAAATACACCCACCCCGCTGCCAGAGACAGAATAACGGGAAACACAATCCACCATTTCCGCCTGATAACAAGCTCCAGATAAGGACGCCAGTTTATTCTAGGTATCTGCAACATAACTAATAACCCGTAATTTTTTTATTTTTTAAACAAGGATTTGCAACTCACTTTCATGGCAGCTGCGGGTTGCCCCGCTGCCTGGAACTTTTCTGCAGAGCCTGAGCGGCCACTCACTTGCCGGTACCGGTCTGGCCGCAGTTCAAAACCGCAAGGTCTGAGCTGCTCACTCTGGCAATCTTCCTGGACAGCTCCATCATCCCGGCAGTGCTGCCCAAGAGGCATGGCTGAGCCGGCTCCCCATCCTGTCATGAATGATTGACGTCTAGTAAACAACATTTATGCACACTCCGAATAATTACAGCGTCCGGAGTCTGAAAATAATGGACCAGGTCCACCTGCTGCGACAGGCACTACAAATATTTACCCGCAATTTTTGAGCATGATTTCAGCCTGGCAGTCAAAGCTCACAGAAAAAAGGTGATGAATACTCCTTAACTTTCAGTATTTCATACCTTTTTATTTTCATTATGCATTACTCCTGGCTGTGGGAGAAAACCGTATTTAAGCTCTGCTGTTAAATATTCTGATAATAATTCTTACTTTGCTAATTCCATACCATTTACGAAACAGGGCCAGAAAGAAGAAAGTTGAATTGGAAGATAAAGCGTGCTCTTTTAAATTTTTCCGACCTTTAGAAGCAGATTGCATAATGGGGCTTATATTTTGCATACCCAACTGAGAGGCAGGCAGAAAGGTCTAAATGTCCTTTTCCTTCACTGAAGATTAATCTGAAAATAGCAGAATTGTTTTTTTAATATAAAATAAGCATAT
>PWFB01000029.1 GCA_003553695.1 Desulfonatronospira sp. | reverse complement strand
GATCCACATTGGCGTGCACTGAAAAGGGCTGTGTTTCATTGAGTCCGTACACGCTGGAACTGCTGGCAAAGACCAGGTGTTCCACCTGGTTGTGCCGGCAGCATTCCAAAAGATTTATGTATCCCACCAGATTGGAGTCCACGTAGGCATAGGGATTGGTCAGACTGTAGCGCACCCCGGCCTGGGCGGCCAGGTTGCAGGCCCGGGAAAATCTTTGTTCCCGGAAGAGTTTTTGCATCCCTTCCAGGTCTTCCAGGTTTTGTCTTATGAAGGAAAGTCCCGGATACTTATGCGAATGATACAGACGGCCGTAGTCATAAGGTTCCTGGAAGCCCGATTCCCGCAGGCGGCCGTATTTAACCTGTACGTCGTAGTAGTCATTTATGTTGTCCAGGCCCACGACTTCAAAACCGCGTTCCACCAGAGTCAGGGCCAGCTTGAAGCCTATAAAGCCGGCGGTGCCGGTAACGAGTATTTTCATGTTTTCTCCTTTGGATACTAAAAGCCCCGGTCAACTTGGTTTTGACTTCTGAGGGGAGCTGAGCTAAAAATACAGGTTATATTTTTTCAATCCAGCTTTAGCAAGGCTAATTTATCTCCTGCAGGTTCCAAGGATGAAACATGAGCGAGTATGAAACTGTAATCGGTCTGGAGGTGCATGCGCAGCTCAAGACCCGGTCCAAGATATTCTGTTCCTGCTCCACGCAGTTCGGCAACGATCCCAACACCAATACCTGCCCCATATGTACCGGCATGCCGGGAGTGCTGCCGGTACTCAACAAAAGAGCCGTGGAGTTCGCCGTAAAAATGGCTCTGGCTCTGGATTGCCGGGTCAATCACCGTTCGGTGTTCGCCAGGAAAAATTATTTCTACCCGGATTTGCCCAAGGGCTACCAGATCTCCCAGTACGAAGAGCCTCTGGCGGAGAACGGGCACATTAAAATCCTGTCCGGAAAGCAGGAGAAAAACGTAGGCATCCCCAGGATCCACATGGAAGAGGATGCCGGCAAATCCATCCATTCTCAGACCGATGGACTAAGCTACGTGGACTTGAACCGTACCGGAGTGCCGCTAATGGAAATAGTCTCGGAGCCGGATATGCGAGGCCCCCAAGAGGCAGCGGCATATCTCAGGGCCCTGCGCTCCATTCTGCGCTACCTGGATATTTCCGACGGCAATATGGAAGAGGGCAGTTTCCGCTGCGATGCCAACGTATCCATCAGGCCCAAGGGCCATGACGGGTTCGGCACCCGCACCGAGATCAAGAATCTCAACTCCTTTCGAAACGTGCAAAAGGCCCTGGAATACGAGGTTTCCAGGCAGATGGATATTCTGGAGGACAAAGAAGAGGTCATCCAGGAGACCAGGCTTTTTGACCCGGACAAGGGGATTACCCTGTCCATGCGGGGCAAGGAAGAGGCCCACGACTACCGCTATTTCCCGGATCCGGACCTGGTCCCTCTGCTGGTGGACCAGGAATGGACCCGGAGACTGGAAAAGGAGTTGCCGGAGCTCCCCATGGCCAGGCTGGCCAGGTTTATCAGCCAGTACGAGCTGCCCCACGATGACGCTCAGGTACTTACCTCTGAGCGTGACCTGGCGGACTATTTCGAGGAGTGTGTCAAGCTTTATCCGCAGCCCAAGAAGATAAGCAACTGGGTCATGACAGAACTCTTAAGGGAGTTGAACCAGGCGGCGGTTGGCATCAAAGAGTCCGGCTTCGGCCCGGGGCTTCTGGCCCAGCTGGTGCGCATGGTTGATGAGGGCAGCATAAGCAACAAGATTGCCAAATCCATATTCCCGGAGGTGTTCTCCACCGGGGCCGATCCGCAGAAGCTGGTCCAGGATAAGGGCCTGACGCAGATTTCCGATTCCGGGGAGCTGGAGCGGGTCGTGGACGAAGTCATAAGCGAAAATCCGGACGAAGTGCAGAAATACCAGCAGGGACGCAAGAAACTCATGAGCTTTTTTGTGGGCCAGGTCATGAAGAAGACCAGAGGCCAGGCCAATCCCGGGCTGGTAAATGAGCTTATAAACCGCAAGCTGGGTTGAACCGTGCAGCATATATATTTTGATGCAGGCAGGAATGTGTTGATGCTTCTGGACCAGAGGTATCTGCCGTCCAAAGAGGAGTGGTTCCAGTGTGCTGATACTGATGATATTATTTATGCCCTGCAGCAGATGGTCATCCGCGGGGCCCCGGCCATCGGGGTGACTGCGGCTTACGGGTGCGTGCTGGCTGCTTTGCAGGCCAAAGGGGGATCCAACTGGGAAGAGGCCCTGGAGAAAAGCCTGCAGGACATTGAGCATGCCCGGCCCACAGCAGCCAATCTGGCCTGGGCTGTGCGCGTTATGCGGCAGGCATGGAGGTCGGGCAGTTTTCTCTCTGCCCCGGAGCTGGCGGATTTCTGGCTGCCTAAGGCCCAGGGCCTGCATGAAGATGATATCAGAGTCAACAAAATGATAGGCGCTTACGGCCGGGACCTGATCGCTTCCGGGGATACGGTCATGACCCACTGCAATGCAGGAGCCCTGGCCACCGGGGGCTACGGCACCGCCCTGGGAGTGGTGCGCTCTGCTGTGGAGCAGGGCAAGGAAGTCCGGGTCATTGCCAGCGAAACCAGACCTTTTCTGCAGGGGGCCAGGCTTACGGCTTATGAGCTGGCCAGAGACAATATCCCGGTGCGGGTGGCCTGCGACAATGCCTGCGGACTGCTCATGCACAAGGGCCTGGTGCACAAGGTGGTGGTTGGTGCGGATCGCATAGCCGCCAACGGGGACACCGCCAACAAGATCGGCACTTACCCCCTGGCGGTGCTGGCCCGCAGGTATAATATACCTTTTTATGTGGCTGCTCCATTTTCCACTTTCGACATCCAGACATCTTCCGGCGAAGATATCCCCATTGAAGAAAGGGATCCAGGCGAGGTTAAATACATGACCGGGCAGATGATTATGCCCCGGGATGTGGAGGTTTACAATTACGCTTTTGATGTCACCCCCCAGGAACTTATTTCGGGCATCATCACTGAAAAGGGTGTCTTTGATCCAGGGGAACTGGCCTGAAACATCTTGCCTTTTCAGACTGAAGGAACAAAAATGATTGTCAACCACTTCCAGCCCCTTCCCGTATCAACTGACTTATGTCGGGTTGCCAGGTATTTATGCTGCCTTTTGTCGTCATAGTCGGCCGTCCAAATGTGGGCAAATCTACACTGTTCAACAGACTTCTGCGCCAGAACAAGGCCATGGTCCATGACCGCCCCGGAGTAACCAGGGACAGTCTGCACGGTCGTGTGCAGGGGCGTACCAGGGATTATACCCTGGTGGATACCGGCGGCCTGGTGCTGGAAGAAGGAGCTGAACTGGAAGAAGATATTTACGAGCAGGTCCGGGAAGCAATGCATAGTGCAGACCTGGTCCTGTTTATGGTGGATGGGAATACCGGGGTTACGGCCCTGGATGAACAGCTGGCAGCCATGCTCAGACAGAGCCGCAGGCCGGTGCGCCTGGTGGTGAACAAAGTGGACGGTGAAGAAAGAGCCGCCCTGGTTGAAGGTGATTTTTATTCCCTGGGCTTTAACATGAACATGGTTTCAGCGGCCCACGGGTACAGCATGCCGGTGCTGCAGGAGGCCATTGAGTCCGTCTTGCCCGAGCATGAAGAACTGGATGACCATTCTGCTGATCTGCGCCTCTCTCTGCTGGGCCGTCCCAACGTGGGCAAGTCCTCTCTGGTCAATGCTCTGCTTGGACAGGATAGAGTGCTGGTGAGTTCCCGGGCCGGGACCACCAGGGATTGCGTGGATGTGATCCTGGAAAAGAATGATAAACGCTATGTTTTCATAGATACAGCCGGGGTCAGGCGCAAGACCACCATAAGCGATGACCTGGAAAGATTCAGCGCTTTGCGGGCCATCAGGAGCTGTCAGAGATCCGATGTTGCCCTTCTGATACTGGATGCCCTGTCCGGGGTGGTGGCCCAGGACAAAAAGCTTTTGTCCTTTCTGGAGCGGGAAAAGATTCCCCTGGTGATTGTGGTGAACAAGGTGGATCAGATCCCCAGAAAAGACCTGGGCAAACTAAAGAAGTATTTTAATGACCAACTGGCCTTTTGCGCTCATGCCCCGGTAATCTATACCTCCTGCATTACCCGGGCCGGCCTTGGCGGACTAATTCCCCTGGCGGAAAAGGTCCTGGACCAGTCCAGGGTCCGGGTGGGCACGGGCGAGTTGAACAGGCTGATCCGGGATGCGGTGCAGGCGCATCAGCCACCAATGGTCAAGGGACGCCGGGCAAAGATCTATTACCTGACCCAGCCCGGTACCAGCCCCCCGGAGTTTGTTTTTTTCGTGAACGATCCCGGGTTGATAAAGCCTGCTTATTCCAGGTATCTGGAAAAGCAGATTCGAAAAAGTCTCAAGCTGGACATGACACCGCTAAAACTGTTTTTCAGGGGCAGTCATAAGTAGGATTTTTGATTGGGGTATTAAGGGATTGCCGGGCAAATGGCTGCAAGAACGCTGATCAGGGGAGGAGATGGATCAGGATGAGAGGGTGAGGCATTGAGTGTCTAAAGGCTTGCCTATGCCGATAAATAAATGAAAATGAAATCAAGGGGGAGATATGATTCAGAAAACCGAGTATATCTGGTTCGACGGAAAGCTTGTGCCCTGGGACGAGGCCAGGGTACACGTGCTAACGCACACACTGCATTATGGGGTGGGGGTTTTTGAGGGCATCAGGAGTTATAAGTGCAAGGACGGCACTTCAGCTATTTTTCGCCTTGAAGAACACGTGGACCGGCTGTTCAATTCCGCCAGGACAGTGGAAATGGAGATTCCCTTCTCGGAAGATGAAATCTGCCGGGCCATAGTGGATACCCTCAAGGCCAATAAAATGGACCATGGCTACATCCGCCCCCTGGCCTTCATAGGGGACGGGGCCATGGGAGTGCATCCCGGGGAAAATTCCATCCGGGTCATTATCGCCACCTGGCCCTGGGGCACCTATCTGGGAGAGGATGCCCTGCAAAGCGGCATCCGGGTCAGGACATCCAGCTTTACCCGGCATCACGTAAATGTCATGATGACCAAGGCCAAGGTGACGGGCAATTACGTCAATTCGGTGCTGGCCAAAAGAGAGGCCAAGGCAGATGGATACGACGAGGCTCTGATGCTGGATGTGGACGGATACGTGTCCGAGGCCACCGGAGAAAATATTTTTCTCATCAGGCACGGCAAGCTCAAGACCCCGCCCCTGGGGTCCATCCTGGGAGGCATTACCAGGGACTCCATCATTACCATGGCCCGGGATATGGGTTATGAAGTAACCGAGCAGCGTTTCACCCGGGATGAGCTTTACATGGCGGATGAAGCCTTTTTCTGCGGTACCGCGGCAGAGGTTACCCCCATCAGGGAAGTGGACCGCAGGACCATAGGCCAGGGGCAGGCCGGCGCCAACACCCTGCTTTTCCAGAGCGAATACTTCAAAATAGTGCACGGGGAAAATCTGAAGTATGCCGAATGGCTTTATGACTATGAGATATAGGTAAAGGTCATGGAGCACAGGGCATGGGGAGAAATGATGAATACTGAAAGAGGAAGAGAGTGAGAAGAAGAAGGGGAGATAGGGCGCTGGAAAGTAAAGGGCAGGGATTTGATTCCGGCCTGACACAGAGATTTTAAACCGGGAAGAGTGATATGGCCAAGGCAGGACTTACATCCAGGTATAGACCGCAGAACTTCGCCCAGGTGGCAGGGCAGGATTTCACCAAGAGCATTCTGTCCAGGGCGGCGGAGCAGGACAGACCTTCCCACGCTTACCTGTTCAGCGGCACCCGGGGGGTGGGCAAAACCACCCTGGCCCGGATCCTGGCCAAGGCAATAAACTGCTACAACGGGCCTGCTCCGGAGCCCTGCAACCAGTGCGCAAGCTGCGAGCAGATTACCAGGGGCGCCTCCCCGGATGTATGGGAAATAGATGCTGCTTCGCATACCGGGGTGGACAACGTGCGCAAGCTGCGCGAGGATTTGGCCTATTCCCCCATGAGCGGGAAGTACAAGGTGGTCATTATTGACGAGGCCCACATGCTTTCCGGATCGGCATTCAACGCCCTGCTCAAGACTCTGGAGGAGCCCCCTGCCCACTGTGTATTCATCATGGCCACCACTGCTCCGGAAAAGTTCCCGGCCACGGTGATCAGCAGGTGCCAGCACTACGTGTTCAAACGACTGCCCCATGGCGAACTCTTTGCTCATCTTTGCTTTGTCCTGGATGCCGAAGGGGTATCCTACGAGAAGGAAGCGGTGTATCTGCTGGCGCGGCGCGGAGCCGGCAGTGTGCGGGACAGCATGTCCATGCTGGGTCAGGTTCTGGCCCTGGGAGACGAAGGCCTGAAGACCGCAGATGTACGCCGGGTCCTGGGGCTGGCGGATCAGGAGCTTTTTCTGCGCCTTATGCAGCATGTTCTGGATCAGGATCTGCTCCGGCTGCATGAGATGGTCAACCATCTCCTTGAACAGGGCCTGGATCTTGGTTTTTTTCTGCAGGAGCTGGCCCAGTGCTGGCGCAACATGTTTCTTTTGTCCAGGGGGGGGGCAGAGGCTGGAAATGTCCTGGACCTGCCCCAGGAAGAGGTTGAACGCTGGCGGGACATGGCCGGCAGGTTTGCGCATTCCACCATTCATGCCGGCTGGCAGGTGGTGCTGGAAAGCCGCAGGAGCATCCTGGGCAGCTACGAACCGGGAATCAGCCTGGAACTCATGCTTTACAACCTGGCTTATCTGCCCGAGCTTATTCCCGTTTCCGGATATACCCCGACCCCGGACACTTACTCCAAGGGGGATCAAGTGCAGAAGTCAGCACCAAAAAAAGATCCCTCAGAGGAAAAAAAAAGCCGAAGCAATGAATATGCTGCATCAGCGACTCACCGGGAAATCGAAGCAGTAACGGAAAGTCTTGAGGAGTTTTGCGAGAAAAGCCATGAAAATGAGCTTCATGCACAGGAGCCGCCAGACAAGAAAAAAGACTGGAAAAGTTTCGTGGATTTCTGCTGCGGGCATTCCCGGGATGATTTGACTCTGGTCAGGATGCTCAAGGAATGCTGCATCAGTATTGACAATGATCATTTGACCCTTAAAACCGACAGGGAGCATATCCGGTCCGCCCTGGAGAGAAACGGCCGTCAGAAAAAGCTGGTCAGCCTGGCTTGCAGTTTTTTCGGCAGGGAGATGCAGGTGGTTTTTGAGGGCCGATCCGCCCCAGAGATCCCTGAGAACTCAGCTGAGGAAATGGTGCGCAAACATCCAGGGGTGCAGAAGATAATGAACGAGTTTGATGCCCGGATATTGGATATAACCAGGAACAATGATAAACCCAACTCATAATAAGGAGAAAAAGAAACATGCAGGATTTGGTTAAACAGGCCCAGATGATGCAGAAGAAAATGGCCAAGATGCAGGAAGAGTTGAATGCCAGGGAGGTGGAGGCATCCGCCGGCGGTGGTATGGTCACGGTGAAGGTCAACGGAGGGCAGGAAGTCCTGGAAGTACGTATTGAAAAGGATGTGGTGGATCCAGAGGACGTGGAGATGCTGCAGGACCTTATCCTGGCAGCCACCAACGACGCCCTGAAAAGGGCCCGGGAGATGGTCCAGGGTGAAATGTCCCAGCTTACCGGGGGCATGAAGATCCCGGGGCTGTTCTAGCTTCAGCCTTTATACCCGCAAGGAAAACGCTGTGCAAAAATTGCCCGGATCAATGCAGTTCCTGGTGGACCGTCTTTCAGACCTGCCCGGAATCGGTCCCAAGAGCGCGCTGCGTCTGGCCATGACACTGCTTAAGTGGCCGGAAGACAAGACCCGGAGTCTGGGTCAGAGCATCTGTGAACTCAGGGATCAATTGTGTATCTGCTCCCAGTGTGCGGCCCTGGGGGATACGGATCCGTGCTCCATCTGTTCAGATGCCATGCGGGAACAGGATAAGCTCTGCCTGGTATCCGAATGGGACAGCCTGCTGGTCATGGAAGAATCAGGTTTTTTCAAGGGGCGCTACCTGGTGCTGGGGGGCCTTTTATCTCCCCTGGACGGGGTACGCCCCGACTCTCTGGAGCTGGATAAGCTCCGCCGGAATCTGCAAAACGGACGGACCAGTGAAATCATTCTGGCCCTGGGCACAACCCTTGAGGCCGAAACCACCGGATCTTATATCAAGAACATGGTGGAAAAAGATTATCCCCATGTCCGGGTCACCCGCCTGGCCCAGGGGATACCCCTGGGATCGGATCTGAAGTTCATGGACAAGGAAACCCTGAAGCAGTCCATGCGCTTCAGGCAGAATATTTAAGGCGGCTGCCTGCAGCCCCATTTGTTTCTTGATGATTCTGCAAAATATTCTGTCCATTTCACTTACTGCTGCTCCATGGCTTCTGCTGGGTCTTTTCACCGCCGGCCTGATCAAGGCCCTGATCCCAGAGACCGCTCTGCAGCGCTGGGTTGGGGGACACGGTCCGGGGGTTGTTGTCCGTGCAACGTTAATCGGTGCACCACTTCCCCTTTGTTCCTGCGGGGCTATTCCCACTGCCCTTGCCCTTTATCGTGGCGGAGCGGGGCGGGGTCCAGCCACTGCCTTTTTGATCGGTACCCCGGGTGTGGGGGCTGATTCCCTGGCCATCACCTATGCCCTGCTGGGGCCCGTCATGACCCTGGCCCGGGCTCTGGGGGCGGTTGCTGCAGGCATTGTCACCGGGTTGATGGTATCTCTTGCCGGAACTCCAAGCCATTTTGCGTCTATACCGGCCGGGGCAGAGGAGGAACCTTGCCCCTGCAGTACAGCCGGGACCGGATGTGCCGGCGACTCTTCCATAATTCGCCGGGAACCTCTGGCTGTGCGCATCAAAGCCGGCATGCTCTTTGCTTTTCATGATCTGTTCCGGGATATAATCCCCTGGATTTTCCTCGGTCTGATCATTGCCGGTTTACTTATCACCTTAGTTCCCCCTCAGGCTCTGGCTGCGTACGGCAGCGGGGTGTGGGCCATGCTTTTAATGGCAGTGGCGGGGATACCCATGTATATCTGCGCGGCAGCGGCGACTCCCATCAGCGCCGGCATGATTATGGCCGGGGTTTCCCCGGGGACAGCGCTGGTTTTTTTGCTGGCAGCCCCCATTACCAGCCTGTCCACCCTGGGGGTGCTCTACAGGGAGATGGGCCGCCGGACTTTAGTCCTTTATACAGCGGGGATCCTGGTGACAACTGTTTTGCTTGGGCTGAGCATGGACCAGCTTGTTGCCCTGGCAGGGATTGATATTGCAGCCCAGAGCGAGGCGGTCGGGGATCTGCTTCCGGCCTGGCTGGAATGGACGGGCCTGGTGCTTCTGGTGCTTCTGACGGCTTTTACAGCTTTCAAGTCAGTCCGAGGCACTGTTTACCGCAGGTAAGACTTGCCTGTCATGGATTTTTTATAGAGACTGCTTCTGTCAGGGATGCAGGGAAGTCACATGTTGATTTTGTGCAGGGATTATTTTAGCAGTTCGGCTGCTTGTTTATCCGTTTATGAATTTATACCATACCCACCAGGAGAAATATGGTCATGGAAGAAAGGAACGAGGAACAGAGTTTTGCCCGGATGCTGGCCGAGTCGGAAATGGATTCCGGCCCGGAGCTTGAGCCTGGAGACAGGGTCAGGGGAAAGATAATCAGCATCGGCAAGGATCATGTATATGTGGACACCGGCACCAAGACCGACGGTGTTGCGGACAGGGAAGATCTACTGGACAGGGAAGGCAACTTTACCCTTGAGGAGGGAGATACTGTTGAGCTGTTCGTGGTTTCCAGTCATCAGGGGGAAATCAGACTGGCTTCGTCTTTCGGCGCTCATGGCGGCGTGCAGCAGCTTATGCAGGCCATGGAGCAGGAGATACCGGTTCAGGGCAGAGTCAAGGAGACCTGTAAAGGCGGTTTCAGGGTTCAGATCATGGGTAATCACCTGGCATTCTGTCCAATGAGCCAGATGGACAATCGCATGGTTGAGGATTCCCAAAGCCTGGTGGGGGAGAGCATGACCTTTCTCATCAGCAGGGTGGAGGCTAATGGTCGAAATATCGTCGTATCCAGAAGGGCATTAAAGGATAAAGAACAGGCTGAGTCCCTGCAGGAATTTTCCCGGAACTATAAACCTGGAGATGTTCTTCAGGCCACTGTGACCAGGGTTGAGCCTTACGGGGTATTTGTCGAGGTTGCCCCGGGTCTTGAAGGTCTTGTGCATATAAGCGAGATGAGCTGGTCCAGAAGTCTTGCTCCAGAGGAGCTTGTCTCCGTGGGTGAGCAAGTATCGGTCGCTCTGCTGGGCATGGAGGAAAAGGACAAGGGTCAGGTTCGAATAGGTTTGTCCATGAAGCAGGCTCAAGCAGACCCATGGGAAAGTATCACTGAAGAATTTGAGCCGGGAAGCATGGTCGAGGGGGTGGTGACCAGAGTAGCCCCTTTTGGGGCCTTCGTTGAAATCTCTCCTGGTCTTGAAGGTCTGGTGCATGTAAGCGAAATGAGCTATCTCAAAAGAGTCAGCAAGCCAGAGGACGAGGTTGAGCCCGGGCAGAAAGTCCGGGTAAAGATCAAGGGGATAGATACTCTGGAAAGGCGGATATCTTTAAGCATGCGCGATGCCCAGGGCGATCCATGGGAAGGGGTATCAGCCCGCTACAAAAAAGGATCTCTGGTGGAAGGGCAGGTGGAGAAGCAGGAAGATTTTGGATTGCTTGTGGCCCTGGAGCAGGGTGTGGTTGGCCTGGTGCCCCGCTCTATCCTTCACCGGGCTCAGGATTCGTCTCTGGCTGATAAAAAACCGGGAGACAGGGTGAATGTAGCTGTAGAATCAGTGGATGAGGCAAACAGGCGTATATCCCTGCAGCCGGCTGATCCAGCGCAATCCGAAGAATGGCAGTCCTACGCCCCTGCCCGGGAGGAAGGTCTCGGCTCTCTGGGACTGGAACTGAAAAAGGCCATGGAAAAGAAAAAAGGTTAGTAGCTGCTGATTTTCTTACATCCCGCTCCAGCACAGGGGTTTGCAGGATGCGCGGTCAATCGTCCTGCCTGCTTAAATACAGGCTCAAGGGAATGACGTGCAACTGGGAGCTTACTTCTCTGGTATTGCCCAGCTTAATGCCAGAGGCTTCAATGCCCTGGGGGAGCAGGGAGCTGATATCCCTCATCAGGCCCGGGAGATCGATTACAGGATGTTTGTTGAACACCTGGGGAAGCCCGTAGGTAAGGTTGCATGCCATGCACTTGCCCGGCCTTTGCCTGAGCCTGAACTCCAGGTCCACTCGGTCTCCGGACTGGCCCGCTAGGCCCAGTTCGATGTCGAAAGCTCCCTCGTGGGGATCACCGTATAAGGCCTCAAAAAAATCATTGGCCCTCCGGGGGGGAAATATCCCCTGGAGCACATCAGGGGTAAGGATCTGTTCCACGTTTTTGTTGTTCATGCCTTCGTCCTTGCAGGTATTTTTCAGGATCAGTATTTTAAGCAGGTTGCTGCTAATTCTGGATTGTTATCAAAATGATTTCAATTCCAAGCCCGCTTTGCGGCCAAGCCTCAGTAAGAACCCTGCCCACGGAACACACAGAAAGGCAAGGTAACTGTTCACCAAAAATTTTAGTAACTGTTCACCTTAATGATATAAGTTCCAGTGGTCCGGAAATTCGGCAAACAGGACGTAAAAACTTACTCCAAGGAAGCGTAAATCAAAACCTATACAAGGGTTTGATAACCAGGATATTTCCTGTAACTTGCCTTGAATCAGGTTCGGTGTTTTACGGTTTTGATTAATCACGCCAAAGGCGTGACTACGTCGCTCAAATCCCGCACTTACTTTCTGGCAAATCTTGCTTTGAAAGTTGGGCAGACTTAAGAAAGTAAGTGCGGGACCCAGTTTG
>PWFB01000139.1 GCA_003553695.1 Desulfonatronospira sp. | reverse complement strand
TTCTAATAACATGCTTTAAATCAAATTCGGTGTTTTACGGTTTTGATTAACGCTTCCTACGTCGCTCAGACAGTTTACGCCCAGTTTGCCGAATCCCCGGACCCTGGCTTTTCGTCCGCAGGTGGTGAATAGTTACCTTTTCTCTAAAGATACGGACTGAACAGCCAGCAGAAAGAGTCCCTGGTGCGCACAGGCAGAGACCGGCTGTCCACTTCCTGAAGGGTGGTCTCGTGGGATTCACGGATTTTGGAACGTATGTGTCTGGCCAGCTTGCCTGCCAGTCTTCTTTCATAGACCTCCACCACCAGTTCAAAATTGAGCCGCAGACTGCGGGGGTCCATGTTCGCCGAACCAATGAGGGCATAAGAATCGTCGGCGACAAAGAGCTTGGAATGCGCAAAAGGCGGGGGCTGATAAAACACCCTGACCCCGCTTTGCAGAATCTCCCAGAGCATGTTTCTGGTGGCCCAGTGCACGTAGGGCAGGTTATTTTTTTCCGGCAGTACCACGCTTACCTCCAGGCCCTTGAGGGCCGCTGTCTGCAGGGCAACTATGAGCTCCTGGGAGGGCAGAAAATATGGGGTCATGATCAGAATTCTTTTCCTGGCCTGAGAAACAATCCCTGTAAGAAGAATGCGCAGCTTGTCCAGGTCCTGATTGGGACCAACAGTGATAGTCCGGCAGACAGCCTCCCCCTGATGCGCCCTGACCACCTTCTGCCGGGGCCTCTTACTGTAGTCACCGGTACAAAAGCCCCAGTCCTCCATGAAGACTTCTTCCATCTGGTTCACCACCGCCCCGGAAAACTTGAAATGCACATCCTGTTTGCGCTTGCGGTTACTGGTCATTGTCACCAAATGCCTGTCCCCGAGATTCATTCCACCGGTAAAGCCGAACTCGCTGTCGACAATAAGCATTTTACGGTGATATCTGAGATTGATAAACGGAGAGGGCGGATAAATCTTAGGCGGGAGAAAACGAACAAATGGAACGCCTTTGTCCTTGAGGGTCCTTCCTATTCTGGGCCAGGAGTAATATTCCCCGATCCCGTCCACCAGGACGCGCACATCCACTCCACGCTGTACGGCTTTAGACAGAGCATTTGCAAACTGCCGGCCGGTATCGTTGCTTTCGAAAATAAATGTCACCAGGTAAATGCTTTTCTCTGCCCTTTTGATGGCAGCCAGCATTTCCGGATAAGCCTGCTCCCCGTTGTACAGGGGGGTCACCTGGTTACCCTGAAGAAGGGGTCTTTTGGAAATTGCCTCTGAAAGCTGGGCCAGTTGATGAAAATCCGCTGCAATTTCAAAGTCGTGCACCTTTTTTTCTGCAGCGGCTGATTTCTGCGTAGAAGCTGAAAAATCCGTATCCCAGTGCGGCCAGTACCATTTGAGCTTTTTGGCCCTGGTCTTGACCCTGTTGATGCCCAGAAGAAAATAAAGAATCGGTCCCAGAGTGGGCACCAGCAGACAGGTAACTATCCATGCCCAGGCTCCTTTGGGATCTCTTTTGTAAAGAAGGGCATGACCTGCAGCCAGAAAGTTTAAAAAAAGGATTATACCTACAACAACCCATTCAAATGCTTGCATTTTAATAGCTTTTAAAACCAGTTGCCTGAATCCTGAAAATGTGTTTATTTAAATCAATATCAATGAAGACTGAACGGGTACTTATATGCCCTTTAACTTTAAGGATCAAGCCTTTGAGCATCTCAGGGGCGCAGGAACAAAAAGAAAGGTTTTTTTTCGTTTATGAATAACGGTTATCTGAATAAACTGTATATTGCCATGGTGGGATTACCCGCCCGGGGCAAATCCACTGTGGCCGCCAAACTAAAGGAAGGACTGAAAAAAGAAAACATAAAGGTCCGAATCTTTAATAACGGGGATCTAAGACGCAAGCTTTTGAGCGAAGACTCCTCCAGACCGGACTTTTACAATCCTGAAAACAAAGCCAATGCTGAGCAAAGAGAGCATATCGCCCTGACCAACATCAATAACGCCAGCAGATATCTCCAGGGAGACGGACAGGTGGCAGTTCTGGATGCCACCAATGTCAGCCTCAAACGGCGCAGGACCATTCAAAACATACTCACTGATCACCCGATTTTATTCGTGGAATGCATCAACAACGACGAAGAAATACTCAAGGCCAGCATCACCAAAAAAACCGAACAGCCGGAATTCTCTAGGATGGATTTCCAGGAGGCCTTTGATGGTTTTAAAAAAAGAATCCGGTATTACGAACATATCGCCCAGCCCCTGCAGGAAGAGCGCAACTACTATGTACTGGACTCACTGAACAATCAGATCCTGGGCGAAAGGATGAACGACAACATCTTCTGCAATGTTCAGGTCAGGGACCTTCTGGTTTCGGACTGGGTCAAAAATCTTTTCCTGGTAAGACACGGTGAGAGCTATTTCAACCTGGAAAACAGGATCGGGGGAGATTCAGAACTCACCCCCAACGGCTGGTACCAGGCCCAGGCACTGGCGGCTCACTTCAAACAGACCAACATCCCCAACATCTATACCAGCACCAAGAAACGCACCGTCCAGACAGCCCGGCCCATAAGTGAAATGCAGAAAAACGCCCAGGTCATGCAGCTCAAGGAATTTAATGAAATCAACGCCGGCAACTGCGAATACATGAGTTATGACGAGATCCGCCGCGAGAAGCCGGAGGTATTCTACAGCCGGACCAAAGACAAATACAATTATATTTACCCTGAGGGTGAGGGGTATGTAACCTTGAAGCACAGGGTGGACCGGGGTCTGAAAAAAGCCATATACTTGAGCGGTAACGCCAGCTATATAATGATAATCGGCCACCAGGCTGTCAACCGCATGATCCTGGCCCACTTTCTATACCGCCGCAAGGAAGATGTACCCTACATATACACCCCTCAGGACAGATACTTTCATATAGTGTCAACTCAGTCCAAGAAACTTTTTGAGCTTAAGCGGTACTAGCCATGGCCAGACTCTGGACATGACATTTGATTTAGACCAAAAAAATAATGAATGCCATGACACCTCGACAACGCATTTTACAAATCCGCCCGGTTTGTATAATAGAGCATTCACTTGTCCGGTAAAACCGGTAACAGAATAGTGGTTGCCTTAACTGTTTTTTTGAGAGATTTTGACTTAACTTTGTGCAGGGATTTTTTATCCCCGGAAAATCAGCTCCCCTGACAACGGCTCTTAAACTCTGGGATATGGAGGAACCAAGGATGAAGCTTAGATATCACAACTGGACATGGCTTTTTTTAATAATCCTTTTTCCGGTGATATTCGGATGCGCTGCTGACGAAGAGCTGGATGAAGCTGAAAGGCCGGAGCAGACCTTCAACCTTTCCCTGGCCACTTTCTGGCCTGCGACGGATTTTATGGTGGCTGAAGGGCACAACAAATGGATTGAAGAGGTTGAAAAAAGGACTGATGGACGGGTACAAATCAACCTTCACTCCGGAGAAAGCCTCCTTGGCGCCCGGGAAATCTACAACGGCGTGGCCGGGGGAGTGGCGGACATTGGCACAACCTGCCCCTCCTATACTCCAGGAATGTTTCCCCTGATGGAAGCCTTTGAACTGCCCGGATACCAGAATGTCAATGCTGTATCCGCCTCCATGACCGCACATGAAGGCTACAAAAGAATAAAGCAGGATCTGGGGGTTGATGAGTTTGAAGACGTCAAGGTTTTGTTCTTCTGGGCCACTGGACCGGGGGATATAATGAGCAAAAAGCCCGCCAGAAATCTCCAAGAACTGGCCGGAATGGAAATCAGGGCCGTAGGAGGAACAGTGCCGCCCCTGGAAAAACTGGGAGCAGTCACTCACTCCATGCCCATGTCCGAATCCTATCTGGCCCTGGATCAGGGGCTTGTGGACGGCATTCTCGCTCCCAACGACACCCTGAAAGGATTCAGGCTTGCTGAAGTGGTTGATTATGTCACCCATACTCCTTTCCTGTACAATGTAGTCTTTATGAAAATCATGAACAAGGGCACCTGGAATTCCCTGCCTCCTGATATTCAAGACGTATTCCGGGAAATGAACGATGAGTTCGCTTATGAATATGGTCTGCTCAGGGCCGAGCATACAAAGCTGGGCCTGGAATACGGCATGGATGAACACGGCATGGAATTCTTTGAACTGGAGGAAGACGAAGAGCAGAAATGGCTGGAACGTATCCAGCCCGTGGTGGAAGACTGGATAAAGAAGCAGGAAGACAGGGGGCTGCCTGCTGAACAAGCCGTTGAACTGATAAGGGAACTGGACGAAAAGTTCTCTGCAGAATATTTTGACTATTAAGATCAATAATCAGGGCATGTCAGCATGCCCTTGCCTGTTTTCTTAGATTATGGCATGGGGACTTTTCTCGCACCCGTTCCAGGCGATGGCTGAACACAGCATGGGGATAATGCTGACAGGGTGCGTGAAGGTCCCCTGTTTTTGTCTATTTGCTTAATTCCGGACAAGCCTTTGAACCATTAATATATTTAGATACAAGCTTAACTTTTTATGTTCATTTTTTTTCAGCCGGTTACAACTAAAGCATTATATCTGCACTCTTTCTGCCAAGCCAAGCTTGATCAAGTTTTGACCACCCGAAAGTCCCGGGGAAAGTGTCTTCTGAACAGCCTCTTTACTGTCAGGCCCCATTTTCCTTCCTTGTCTCTGGGGGCTTATTCTCTGCCAGGAGCCTTTTAAAATGGACCGGCTGGAAAAAATCGTTGGCCATATGGCGCTGCGCATTGCCCAGGTTGCCCAGCTGGCCCTTGTTCTGGTCATGCTGGTCATTGTGGCCAACATTCTCATGCGCGCCTGGTGGAAACCCCTCACCGGGAGTTACGAACTGGTGGAAATCCTGGGCGCTGTCATCCTGTCCATGGGTGTAGCCTATTGTGCAGTCAACAGAGGACACGTCACTGTCAGCCTGCTTGTAGACAGCCTGCCTCCCAGGTTACAGAATGTAGTCGAGATTATTACCAATATCATATCACTGACCTTTATTTCCCTTCTTTCATGGGGTCTTCTGCAGTATTCATCCAACGTGCACAGAAGAAACCTGTCCACCTCCTCCCTGGATATACCCCTTTACCCTGTCTATTATCTTGTTGCCTGCGGAATGATCATGCTGGCCCTTACTGTACTTGTGGAACTGATAAAAAACACCCTGGCTCTCATCAGGGGGAGGAAGCAGGATTGAGCCCCTTTGAACTGGGCATTGTGGCCATTTTGCTCGTGTTTTTGCTTGTGGCCGCCCGCATGCCGGTGGCTTTTGTCATGCTGGTGGTGGGTATGGGAGGATATGCCTACCTCATCTCTCTGGAAGCTGCATTGTCCATTGCCTCGTCTTCCATCTACAACACCTTTGCTTCATACTCCCTTATCGTTGTCCCGCTTTTTGTCTGGATGGGCTATATCGCTTACCATGCCGGAATAAGCCGCAGGATATACGATGCCACCTACAAGGTTGTAGGCAGGCTGCCCGCTGGCCTGGCCCTGGCCACCATTGGCGCAAGCACCGCATTCGGAGCAATATGCGGCTCCACCACGGCAACTGCTGCTACCATGAGTGCTGTGGCTGTTCCGGAAATGAAAAGGTACAAGTATGACCGCTCTCTGGCTACCTCGGTAGTGGCCTCTTCGGCTATCCTGGGGGTAATGATCCCTCCCAGCGTCATTTTTATCATATATGGAATCGCCACCGGCGAATCCATTGCCAAGCTATTCCTGGCGGGAATCATACCCGGCATTCTGCTCATGGGTCTGTTCATGCTGGTTACCTGGATAAGAGCCGTTAGAAATCCAACACTGGCCCCGGCCGGCCCTGAAGTGGATCTCAAGGGCAAGATCAGGGCTGTTGCAAAGGGCGGGATTGAAGTTATTATTATATTTTTCGTGGTTATCGGAGGACTTTTCCTGGGTTATTTCACACCCACTGAGGCAGGCGGAGTGGGAGTCGCCGCCACCCTGGCCGTGGCCATCATCCGCAGACAACTCGACTGGACGGGGTTTAAAAATTCTCTGCGCGATTCCATTCGCATCTCGGCCATGATCATGTTTCTGGTGGCGGCGGCCACAGTTTTTGGCCGTTTTCTGGCAGTGACCAACATACCCACCACCATGGCTGTATGGGCCGGAGACCTGCCCATTCATCCTGTGGCGGTTCTGGCCATTATTTTGCTTATATACCTTCTGCTGGGTTGTTTTATAGATGCCCTGGCCCTGATCCTGCTGACCATTCCCATTTTCTACCCGGTGGCCGTGCACCTGGGATTCGATCCCATCTGGTTCGGGGTCATAATCGTACTGGTAGTGGGTATGGGAGTAATCACTCCTCCAGTGGGGGCCAACGTCTATGTAGTTGCGGGCATAGTCAAGGATACGCCGGTGGTGACCATTTTCAGGGGAGTATGGCCTTACCTGCTTAGTATCATACTGTGCATCGCAATCCTGACTCTTTTTCCCCAACTGGCTCTGTTTCTGCCCGATCTGATCCAGAGATGATCAATGACAGCCCCTTAAGAGGGGATCAAAGATGCCGCCTGCAGCAGTCCCAGGCCATATAGACTGCCACCAGGCTATATCAGTTCTGAGGCTGCATCCAGCACTGCCTTGTAATTTGGTTCTCCAGATACTTCGGGCACAATCTGTATATATTTCAGGACCCCTGCCCTGTCCACGACAAACATGGCCCTGGCCAGCAGACGCACTTCTTTTATAAGCACTCCGTAAGCCGTTCCAAAGGATGCATCCTTATGATCGGAAAGCGTCTGGACCTTGTCCACTCCGGCAGCGGCGCACCAGCGTTTCTGGGCAAAAGGCAGATCCATGCTGATGGTCAGGATGTCTATGTCTTCGTGCAGGGATGCGGCCTCCTGGTTGAAGCGCCTGATCTCCATGTCGCACACGGAAGTATCCAGGGAACCCACCGAGGCGATTATGACCACCCGGTCCTTGATACTGGAAAATTTAAACGGGTTTAAATCATTGTCCACCACTTCAAAGTCCGGAGCCTTTCTGTCTTTTACCGGCTCTTCACCCACCAGAGTAACGGGGATGTGTTTCATGGTAACAATACCTGGTCTCTCATTCATGATGCTCTCCTAATTTTAAAACATTGGGCCATAATCATTACATTCAGAGCAACGACCATACAGAAAAACCTCATGATCTTCCAGTTCAAATCCTTCAGGAGTCAGGGATTTTATGCCCTGGGGGCAACCTTCTATGCAGAAGATCTGCTTACAGTTGCGGCATTGAAAATGGTGATGGTGATTCATGCCGGCCGGTTCATAATATGATCCCTGTCCCGGGATATGAAGTTCCGCAACAGCCCCTTCTTGTACCAGCAGCTTCAGGTTTCGATATACCGTGGCTATCCCCAGGGAAGGAACCTTTTCTTTGGAAAACCATAGAATCTCTGCAGGACTCAAGGGACCGCTGGCTTCATGTAAACACTCCACCAAGGCCTTTCTTTGCTGGGTTCTGTGTTTCATGGGTAAACTCCTTGACTTAAATAAATCAATATTGCCATTTGAAATAAATTGCAACTTGCAAGTTATGCTAACTTTACTTGACTTCTTAAAGTTGGTAATTGTATATCAACTTCCAATAAAATCACAACCACAACTCTAAAAAGGAAAACCTCTATGCCTGCAATGGGATTACCTGGTAAAGCCGGGATGTCAGCCTGCTTACTAAGTGCTGCAGTGCTTCTCTTACTGCTCTGGCCGCCAATGGCCCCGGCCTCGGACAAGGACAGTCTGAATATCATGGTCAGCATAGCCCCGCAAAAATACTTTGTGGACAGAATCGGTGGGGAGTTAACCGATATCACTGTACTTCTTCCTTCGGGGGCCAACCCCCACACCTTTGAGCCCAAGCCCTCCCAGATCAGAAAACTGGGCCGGGCTGACCTGTACATGGCCATAGGAGTTGAATATGAAAATGCACTACTGCCCAGGATCAAGTCCACACATCCTGACCTGAATATAGTTCATCTGGATCGGGGCATTAAGAAAATCTCCATGTTGCAGGACTGCAATCATAACCATGGGCATGATCATCATGGACATGATGGCCTGGACCCGCACGCATGGCTCTCGCCGGATCTGGCCATGATAATCGCAGACAACATTTACAGGGCTCTGTCCGAGGCCATGCCCGGGGCAGAGGAGCAATTCAGGGATAATTATCTCTCTTTTCTCCGTGAACTTCTTGAGCTGGACCAGGAAATCAAATCTGTTTTAAGTGATGTCCCGCCCGGCAGCAAATTCATGGTCTTTCATCCGGCCTGGGGATACTTCGCCCGGGCCTACTGTCTTGTCCAGGTGCCTGTGGAAGTGGAGGGACGTGAGCCCAGGTCGGCTGATCTAAAGGAGCTTATTGACACAGCCAGGGATGAAGACATAAAAGTCGTATTCGTGTCCCCGCAGTTTTCCAGGCGAAGCGCTGAAACCATAGCCGACTCCATAAACGGAGAGACTGTTTACATTGACCCCCTGGCAGAGAACTGGAAAGAAAATATGCTCACCGTGGCCGAAAAATTCAGGAAAGCCATAAGGCATTGATATAGCGGGTGCCGATATCTAAAAAATGCTGTTTCACTCTCCAGAACACCACATTACCGGCCAGAAATAAGCCAGGCCATCCAGAGTTTTACACAAGATGTCTCAATCTGTTATAGAGGTCAGCGCCCTTAGCTTCGCCTACAACCAGCACCCTGTCCTGGAAAATATCAATATGCAGGTGGCTCAGGGGGAATTCCTGGCTGTTCTGGGTCCCAACGGCGGAGGCAAGACCACACTGATGCGGATCCTGCTGGGAGTTTTGCAACCTTCCCGGGGAGAGGTCCGGGTTATGGGAAGTGCTCCCGGCCATCTGCCTCATGTGGTGGGTTATGTTCCACAAAGCCAGAGTACAGGGGAAAAGTTCCCCATAACGGTACTGGAGACCGTACTTCTGGGCAGGCTGGGGCACCTGGGAAGATGGGGAAGATTTAGTAAAACGGATCAGCAACTTGCCCGGCAGGCTCTGGAAGATGTTGACATGCAGGAATATGCCTGGCGAAGTATCGGCAGTCTCTCAGGCGGACAAAGGCAACGGGTGCTCATTGCCCGCGCCCTGGCGGCCAGGCCGCAGATACTTTTTCTTGACGAACCAACTGCGGCTGTGGACCAGGCCTTTCACTCCAGATTTTACGATCTTCTCAAGGAAATGAATGAAAGTGGAACCACCATCCTGGTCATCAGTCACGACCTTTCTGTGCTTTCCAGCCACGTCAAGGCCGTGGCTTGCGTCAACAAAAACCTTTACTATCACCATGCAGCAGAAATCAGCCAGGAAATGCTGGAAAAAGTATACCACTGCCCGGTGGAACTTATCACTCACGGCGACGTCCCCCACAGGGTCCTGAGACATCACTGAGATCATGCTGGAAATCCTGCAGTACGACTTCATGCGCAATGCCCTGCTGGCGGGCTTTTTGGTGAGCATCGCCTGCGGCATTATCGGGGCCATGGTGGTGGTCAACAGACTGGTATTCATTTCCGGGGGCATTGCCCACGCCTCTTACGGCGGCATAGGCCTGGCTTTCTTTGCCGGCTTTCCCCCTTCCCTGGGTGCAGGACTGGCTGCACTTATCTCCGCTTTGACCATGGGTCTGGTGAGCCACAGCCGCAAGCACCGGGCGGACACGGTTATCGGCGTCATCTGGGCTGTGGGCATGTCCATGGGCATAATTCTTCTGGACCTGACTCCGGGATACCGGGTGGACCTCATGAGCTATCTCTTCGGAAGTATTCTCATGGTTCCCACCAGTGCCCTGTGGACCATGGCCGGTCTCAGTCTGTTCATCACAGCCCTGATGCTGATATTTTACAAGGACTTTCTGGCCATGTCCCACGACGAAGAGTTCGCCAGGGCCGTGGGAGTGCCGGTTACCGCGCTTTATTTTCTGCTTCTGGTCATGGTGGCCATGACCGTGGTCATGACCATCCAGGTGGTAGGGCTTATCCTGGTCATTGCCCTTTTAACCATTCCCTCTTATATTGCAGAGAAATACTCCAGTTCCCTCAAACAGATGATGCTTCTGGCGGTTGTCATCAGCATCATCTTTACCCAGACCGGAATCTGGCTTGCATTCTACCTGGATCTGACCACCGGGGCCACAATAGTACTGGTGGCCGCAGCAGCCTTCATCATTTCCGGCCTTCTGCCTGAAAGGATGATTAAAGACAAAGCAAAGCATAAGAGCTAAAAAACACTTGATAACCATTCACCATCCGATATAATTGGTCAATCTAAACGCCCCGCTGATATCCAGGGTCCGGGGGCTTTGCAAACTGGGCGTAAACTGTCTGAACGACGTAGGAAGCGTTAATCAAAACCGTAAAACACCGAATTTGATTTAAAGCATGTTATTAGAAGTTATCCCAGCTTAAAAACTCGTGTAGAGGTTTTGATTTACGCTGCCTTGGAGTGAGTTTTTACGTCCTGTTTGCGAAGTCCCCGGACCCTGGTGAGTAGTTACAAAACATGAACCCCACAATCATAAATCATGCTGCAACATCCCAACTTTGACCCTGTAGCCATAGCCGTCGGCCCCCTGGAAATCCGCTGGTACGGACTTATGTACCTGGCCGGATTCACCCTGGCCTGGCTTCTGGCCCGCCATCGTGCCAAAAAGCCGGGGTCGGGCTGGGAGGTCAAAGAACTGCCGGACATGGTGGTCTTCGGGGCCCTGGGCATAATACTCGGGGCCAGACTGGGCTACATGCTTTTTTACGATTTTTTCGGGCTTATTTCCCAGCCCTGGACCGCAGTCATGATCTGGCAGGGAGGCATGTCTTTTCACGGCGGTTTGATTGGCGGGATCATTGCCATGTACTGGTATGCCCGCAAAACAGGCAGGGGATTTTTCACCGTTACCGACTTCGTGGCACCCATGGGCGCTTTGGGGGTAATGTGCGGGCGCATCGGCAACTTTATCAACGCCGAACTCTGGGGACGCCCCACGGATGTGCCCTGGGCCATGGTTTTTCCAGGATCGGATATGGTCCCCAGACACCCTTCCCAGATCTACCAGGCTCTGCTGGAGGGGCTTTTGCTTTTTATAATTCTCTGGATCTTCTCTTCGCGCCCCAGACCAACCATGGCTGTTTCCGGACTGTTCTGCCTGGGATACGGGGTTCTGCGCTTTTTCGTGGAATTTTTCCGGGAACCCGATGCACACCTGGGCTTTATACTCCTGGACTGGATGACCATGGGCCAGATCTTGTCCGTACCCATGATAGTTCTAGGAGGCGTGCTTCTTTACCTGGCTTACGGAGCCAGGGCTCAAACCAGGTAATCTCTCTGGATAATACTTTTGTGTTTTCACTGTTTTCATCCGGCCTTAATGAGACAGACTGCGCATTTTCAGGGAATAGAACATATCCAGGTAACGCCTGCTTTCGTCGCGCTCCAGATTTGATACGTATTTCCAGAAGCCGTAAATTCTGGAAAAAGACAAAAGCCTCTGGGCGTAAAGCCTCCAGTTGTATTTCTCTTCCACCCTCTTTATTCCATTGTCCGAAATGGTATTCCAGTATTCCGGCTCCTTCCGGCAGCGGGAAAAAAAGTCCGTCATGAGTTCAGCAGCCTTGTCCCCGTGAGTAGGGTCGATGTTAAAGCCGCTTTTGCCGTCCTCGATTATCTCCAGAGGTCCTCCAAAAATGGTGGCAAAGGTGGGCAGTCCCGAATTCATGGCTTCGATAACGGTCAGCCCGAAGGCCTCGAAAAGTGCCGGCTGTACAAAGGCCCCTCTGGAATCTGCAATAAGACGGTACAGTTCCCCGCTCATATTCTTGTCCAGGCGTGCGCCCAGCCAGCGTACCTGTTCATGCAGATCAAACTCTTCAAAAAGCCTGTGCATTTCCTCAATACACGCCTTTTCCTCCTCGTCCTGAGAATCCCTGATATCCAGGCTGCCGGCAACCAGCACCAGGTTGGCTTCCTGCCTGAGTTCCTGACTTTCACCGTACCAGCGCACCAGATTGGTGAGATTTTTTATCCTGTCCAGGCGGGCCATGGTGAACAGAATGGGCTTTGACCGGTCCTGCAGTTCTCCTCTGGCCCGGTCCCCGGGAGGGCCATAAATATAATGGGTTAACTCATCATGCAGTACCGTGAGGCGACGATCCTTTTCATAATACGGAAAGTAGACATTTTCATCTGCCCCAGGGGAGACCACGTTAAACTTGGGGTCAAACACGTCTATTCCGCTCACCACCCGGTAAAGATCGGGCATGGTAAAGGCATTGTAGGTTTCATACTGGCCCACGCTTTCTTCAGTACCTGCAATCTCCTGATAGGTGCTGGTGATTATGAAGTCCGCGGTGTTCATGGCTATGAGGTCAGCAGTGAACTGACTGGAAAACCTGTACTGGGCTTCGTTGTCCTTCCAGTACTGCGAAGAAAAGAGGTACTTGGACTTTTCCAGTGCGTGGGCGATGTTGCACTGGGTAATATTCATCTTTTTAGACATGAGGGATGCCACCAGGTTGCCATCGGAATAGTTGCCGATGATCAGGTCCGGACGGCCCTTAAGCTCACTGTGGACCTCCTGGGTTGAATCCAGGGCGAATCTTTCCAGGAAGGGCCAGACATGAAACCTGGAGATCCAGTGTGACACGATCTCGCCGCTGGAATAGCGGAATGGCACCCGCAGGATCCTGGCATTGCTGGTACCCACAATATCTTCCAGGCGCTGGTTGCAGGTGGTGTCTGCAGCCTCGGGAATCTGACGGGTCAAAACAACAATCTCCGGCTCGATCTCCAGCCCCTGCTCCTTTATCTGCCTGCGCATTTCCTTTTCCAGGGCGCGAACCTGGTCCAGTATGTACACTATCTGCCCCCCGGTATCCGGCCTGCCCAGCACGTTGGACTGCCCGAAGTAACCGTGAGGTGACACTATCACAAGCTTGAATATCATGGGTATGCGGCTTAAAAACGAAGCCAGAATATTTGGAGTGGGGGCCTCTAGTATCTCGCGCAACAGCTCAAGATTTTCCCGGACCCGTTCCACATTCCGGCCCCAGCCTGGCTGAAACCCCAGTGCCTGCATATGCCTGGCTATACCGGACCACTCCTGGGATGCATCCTGCTTCTTGAGAAAGGTTAAAGCTTTGCGCAGGGAAGAGCGCAGCCCGGAAATAGTGTCAATGTGACCGTTTAGCATCAGCTGCTTGCCTTCAATCTGGTGCAGACGCAGAAACTGAAAAAGCTTTTCATACCCTTTTTTATCGTCCTGAAAAAACTGTCCGGAAAGGTGGCGGTTCAAAAAATCCACTCCTTTTCCGATATAGGAGGATTCATTCAGCCTTGGAAACTCCCTGTTAAAGGGCTCCAGGTCTATCTCCAGCAAAAAGTCGTCTACGCGGGTACTGTTGTTCACCTGCATTTCCTCGAACTTGAGGTAATCGCTGACACCTATTTCATCAAAAAGCACATCTTCCACGTGAAACCGGAAATACTGCCATTTTCCTATTTCCGGGCGCACCGCCAGGTAAACCCAGGGACTGCGAATTGTGGCCACCTGGGTATATTTGAAGACTTCAAAAATCAGGCTTGACTCATGCCTGCCCTGTTCCTCATCCGCAAAAAAACCGGCCAGCATGTCCTGCAGTTCAGAACGCAGAAGAAACGACTTTTCTTTTCTGGTCATTTCCCGCAGGAATAGATATACTGACTTTCTGAGTTCAGGCTCAAGCCTGTCGAGTTCATCCATATCAATCATGTTCCTTGTCCTCCAGAAATCCAAAATACTGCATCCCTTCTATTATTCCCCGGGCATTGTAATCAGTTGCAAAATAAATATTTGCAGTCTCCGGCATACTCTTTAGTTCCTGACTGTAGTTACCCACCACTACAGCCAGCATGCTGCCCATGAGCATCTCCCGGTCATTGCCGGAATCACCGGCCACCAGGACCTTTTTCATATCCACCCCCCATTTCATGCACAGATACCGGATAGCCAGGCCCTTTGAGGCCCTGACCGGCAGAAAGTCCAGAAACTGATTATGAGAATGGATCATCTTGGCATGCAGATCCTGCTGGCGTAAAAGCCTGCGCACGTGTCTCACCCCGGGGTATTTGCCCGGGGTATAGTTGTAGCTCAGTTTGAACTCCCTCTGGTTTTCCGGGGCCTGTAATTCCACCCCGGACACCTGCTTCATGATCTCGGCTATGGCCCCGGGCTTCCAGCGATAGGCGATATGTCTGCTCCAGGCATGGTCTTTAAGAATATTGGGCCCGTAATATATTTCACTGCCCACCGAGGTGATAAGTATGTCCGGAACCGGCACATTTTCCCTGGCCAGAACATTTAACGTACTCTCCAGGCTTCTGCCGGTGGCCACCCCAAAGACCATTTCCTCCTGCATCCCGCTCATGATGTCCAGCAGGTCCATGACTCCCTTGCTGTCTCCCAGCAGGGTATTGTCAATGTCCGTTATCAGGACCTTTTCCGCTACAGGAAGCTTGCTCTTGATAATGGG
Source organism: Desulfonatronospira sp. (assembly GCA_003553695.1). Taxonomy (GTDB): domain Bacteria; phylum Desulfobacterota; class Desulfovibrionia; order Desulfovibrionales; family Desulfonatronovibrionaceae; genus Desulfonatronospira. The sequence continues at coordinate 26,437 of PWFB01000139.1, read as the reverse complement.
CAGCCGGGGCTCTTCTTCCTTTCTGCGGGGCCGCAGCTTCTGGATCTCGCGCAGATATGACTTTGTATGTGCATCCCAGGAGAAGTACTTTTTTACCCCCCTGATACCGGCCCTGGAATGCTTTTTCCAGTTTTCCCTGTCAGTTACCAGAGACAAAAGGGCCTTGACCATGGCCTCCTTGTCCAAAGGATCGATAAGCAAGCCATTGGCGCATTTGCCTATGATCTCCCTGGGGCCTCCATCATCTGTGGCTACCAGAGGCAGCCCGGTAGCACCTGCTTCAATAAGAGTCAACCCGAAAGGTTCGGTCATGGCCGGGTTGATGAACACCCCCCTTCTCTGGGCCCCATAGCGATAAAGCTCGGGCACGTCGTCAGCTTCATGTTTCTTGGGGTAGGCAGCCTGTCCATAAAGATCATGCTTGTCCACCAGCATCAGGATCCTGGTGAGCACTCTTTTGGGGCCTTTGTCCATTCTGGCGATATCTTCCCGGTTGCCGGCAATTATCACCAGATTGGCAGCCTCGCGCAGTTCCGGACTTTCCCCGAAGGCCTCCACCAGGGTGGTGATATTTTTACGCTCATCCGGGCGGGACAAGGCCAGTATCATGGGCTTACTGGATTTTTGCAGGAACCTGTCCAGTTCATGAGCGATCCGGGGTTTATTCTGATTCGACTTGTAGGGATAAAACCGCTCCAGGTCTATTCCTGGAGGTATGATGCGCATCCTTCTGGGATGGTAATTCTCGTAATTCCTGTACTGCTCGTCGCGCTCCTGGGCTGTGCTGGTGACTACCAGGGAGGCATTGCCCAGGGCCACTTCCTCGGCTTCTATTCTGGAGGACATGTAGTATCTTGATTCTATGGTGGCCTCGTTGCGGCCGTGTTCCAGGAGGCGCTCCTTTTTTATGCGGCCCAGGGAATGCCCGGTAAAGATAAGAGGAATCCCCAGGTGCTGGGCCAGCTTGGATCCGGCCAGGCCTGCATCGGCATAATGACCGTGAATAATATCCGGAACCATGCCCACCCGCCTGAAGAACTGCAGCGCCTTGTCTGTGAATTCATCCAGGTAGGGCCAGAGTACCTCCTTTCGCAGATATCTTTTGGGACCGAACTCTATACGCACGATATTGGCCTTATCCCCGATCTTCTCAATGGTTTTGCCGTAGCTGCTGTCCACCTTGGAATCCAGGACTTTCCTGGTGAGAAGATCCACCCTGGCCACCGCGGGGTTTTTGCCCAGGGCCCGGGCCAGTTCAACTACATACTTGACCTGGCCGCCGGTGTCGGAATCCCGGCCAAGCTCCATGTCAAAACCCCGCACAAGACCATGAATGCTCAAGTGCACCAGGTACAGGCCGTCTTTGCGACGTCTGATGCTCGTCATATAATCCTCCGGAATAACTTATTTATTCTATATAAGAATCAACACCGCAGGAACACACTGGACTGACTGCCATTATCCATCATATAATGGCAAGACTGCTGTAAAAATCCCTGTCTTGGGGTACCGCCCCCTTGATGGAGCATACCTGGGCAGCAACGCGCACTGCTTTTTGCAATATCATTTCCCAGGACCATCCCCGGCACAGGCCCAGCAAAAACACCGCGCTGAAAGAATCCCCCGCACCCACTGCATCCTGGAAAGAACCTGCTGCTGGAGCGGAGGCAAAAAGGTGTTCCCGATCCTTGGGGAAAAGCATGGCCCCCTTTCCTCCCATGGTCAGCACCAGGCATTCAAGACCGCAGGTCTTCTGGACCATCCTGGCTCTGGAAACCAGACTTTCTTCCCGGATTTTCATGATTGAGGCCACCTCTTCCAGCTCCTCCAGGTTTACCTTTAAATAAGCACACCAGGACAGGATTTCGCTGACCAGTTCCCGGTTCCACCAGGGATCGCGCAGATTGATGTCACAGAACACTTCCTGTGCTTTATTCTGAGCCAGTGTGTAAAGCGTCCTGGCTGACGTTTCGCTCCTGGCCGCCAGTGTGCCGTGGTAAAACAGGGTTCTGCCTTGAAAGTTACTAAGTTCTTCGTCCAGTTCAATATAATCAAAAGCAACTTCTTTTTTGATCTCATAATAAGGCTCATCCCCATGAAACCTGACCAGGACCATGCCCGTGGGCCTGTGCTTATCCACCTGCAGGCCATGCTGGTTCATCCCCCAGCTCCGTATCTGATCCAGGACTTCCTCTCCCGGCTCATCCCTCCCCACCCGGCTGACAAAAAAAGGATCCAGCTCCAGGCCCTGCAGATGGCGGGCGACATTGAATGGGGCTCCCCCTAACACCCTGGACTGATCCGGGAAGATATCAAAAAGGACCTCCCCGAAAACCAGGACCCTGTCAAAAGCCTTTTCATGCATATCCCTGCAACTCCCTGCATATTAGTTTTCATCCGGAAACGGTTCTTTTTCCCTTTGGCGGCGTCAATCTGCACAATTATTCGTCAACGTATTAAGATGCGCCTCCTCATAATTGCTTGATTTCCTTGCCCAAAGAAAAAACTCCTCGTTTCCGGAAAGAAAACCATCAGTTTCAGCATCCGGAAATAAGGAATTTCCGGATGGAAACATATTAGTAACTTTAACCAGCTCCTTGATCCATATTCCCTGGACCTGTCTGGTCGGACCCCTCCGAGAAGTCGGACATTTCGGACCAGTCAACCATCCCAACCCACCATCAGTCCTGGTAAATCCATTCCCTGATCCTCCGGCATTCTTTAGTCCAGTCTGAAGACAGCCGCTTGCTGAGAAACAGTCTGTATACCTCATCGGTAAAATAAATGGCCCTCTCCAGCAGATACATTTTCTCCAGGAAAGCACCGTCAGGGTCCTCTCCTTCCTGGAGCTGGGTATCCACTCTGGGGGGCTTTAGCCCGTTAAAGGAGAACATTACTGCATCCAGCTGCATGCTCCAGGAGTTGCTGTCTTCTTCCAGGGTCACCCTGGCCTGGACCACCTTCTTGCCGATACCAAGGCCCAGCTTGGCCTCCTGCAGCCTGGACATCATTCCGGTACACACAGCCTTTTCCAGGCTTTCACCTTCCCCGCCCTCAACCACGATCTTTTGTCCCATGTACAGGCCGAAATCCTCACCTTCCCTGGTCCTGAACACGTGATTCTGTTCTTCGCTTTTGAACCACAGCCAGGTCAAAAAATCCTTTCCCAATACAGCGTCTTTTTCCTGTGCCAGTTGTAAGTCCATACTAACTTCCTTGTTTTTCGGCTTCAAAGGCTCTATGCCTGAATTCTATCCCATCTCTGCTGACAAAAGCCTCCTTTTGCCCTGGAAACTGCACCCTGGCCCCGGTCCTTTTGTTTTGCCACAGTTCATCCAGCTTGAAGACATTTTTCACCAAGGCCTGTCCCGGCCCCAGAAAATCGAGTATTTTTTTGTACAGCCGCATCCTGGCAGCCTTATGCATACCTGCAAGTACATCCCCGGGCAGAAAGTTTTTCTCATGAGCATCATGCTGGACATCACCAAGGAGATGCTCCCAGTAGTTGGCATCCACCCGTCCAAGCCTCCAGATATTGGCAATGGACTCCAGAAAACCGGGATTTATTGCTTGAAACTCCGGAATCAGAGACATCCTTATTCTGTTGCGCAGGAAGGCTGTATCTTTGTTGGTGTCATCAAGCACATAATCCTGGCCTACAGCCTCAAGAAAATCCATAATGCTGTCCCTGGGAGTCAACAAAAGCGGTCTTAAAACACGCCTCTCCGGCACATAAGCCCGCATCCCGGACAGACCCGGCCACCCGGCACCCCTTTGCAGGCGCATGAGCAAGTCTTCGGCCAGATCGTTTAAATGGTGTCCTGTAAGAACATAATCAGCTCCCGTCTTTCCGGCCACTCCACCAAGATACCTGTAGCGCAGCCTCCTTGCGGTCTCTTCAATACCGCCCTTCCCCCTGCCTGCCAGCCTGGATACATTGATGCGACCCTGGAACAACTCAATATTCAATTCAGAACAGGTCTCTTGCACAAGGGCCAGATCTTTTCCGGCTTCCCTGCGCAGGCCGTGATCAAGATAAGCAGCCTGCAGTTTCATGTTCAGGCTCGGAGCCAGAAAGTGCATGACCCGGACCAGAGCAGCCGAATCCGGCCCCCCGGAGAAACCGGCAAGGACCTTCTTGCCCTTAAGAATGACCCCCGCTTCCTTGTGCACAAAAGAGGATATCCCAAGGCAGAAATGCGCCCACCCAGCGGGCAGATCTTGAAGTTTATTGCAGGACATGCAGACTTATCAAAAGATTTTGAATTTTCCATTTGTGACTATTGTCACAAATATGATTTAATGCTAAAGGCCCAAGACAAGCAATAAATAAAGCTGGCTAAAGCTGAATCTTGTTTGCATGTTTTACCTCCGCCAGATCGCCGACCTTGAAAATACATTTTTTAAAGCCGGAAAAAAACCCCTTGCCCACAAAAAAATGTAAGCCGGGCAGGCCAAGTCAGAGAGTCAAACACTTATAAAACATCCCCAAGACGATATGTTTTAAAAAGTCCCAAGAAAGAGCGATATTTTTGCAAACTGCATTGACGCAATAATTATAGAATCAGACCGGCAGAATTGTTACCTGTTTTATATAAATGTAAAAAATCTTTTTTTGCTTGAAAAAAAGTCTGAGTTTGTTTAGATGGTGTAAGGCCATCTTTGCTGAAATACTTTCAAACACACAGCAAATACCTAGATTTTTGAGGAGAAATTAAACCCAATGCTCAGCCCTGAAGAACAAAAAGCCCAGGACATCATCCAGAAATTCATTCACGACAACATACCGGAATATATTCTGGAAAATGCCCAGGAACTTTACTCTGAAAACGGTATTCACAAGATAAACGTAAGTCAAAGGGATTCCTACCTGGATCTTGAAGGCAGGATCCAGGGAGAAGACTTCCAGGTATACAACTCCGAAATAGGGCTCAACCTGGACAGTGAAACCATAAACTTTCACTGTAACTGCCCGGAGTCCTTTACCGGGATATGCAAACACATAGGGGCCACGGCCCTGAAGTTTCTTTCCGGCCTGAGAGAAGAAACAGGCGAAGACACTCCCATAACCAGGACTGAATGGAGACACACCTTTCGCATGTATTTTGCCACCGAACTGGAGCCTGAGCCCGGCCAGCATTATCTGGTTTACAGGTTTTTTCCGGAACCAGGTCGCCTGCAGGTGGAATTTTACAGGGCCAGACAGAACAAAAACGGACTTTCATCAGTACTCAATCCCGTTACCCTGGAACAGATAATCCGCAATCCCAACTGGTGTGAAATCTCCCCCCAACTCCCTGATGTGGTGACCCAGATAGGCTATTCCCTGGACTATTTCGGACACCGCGTGGAGATCCCTTTTGGTCTCTTGACCTGGTTTTTCTGGTCCATCAAAAACGAATACTATCTGTTCTGGGAAGATACGGAGCAGCCGGTGCGGGTAGAAACCACCTCCATGCGACTGCAGCTCAGCCCAAGACTTTCAGATGAAGGTCTGGGGTTTGATATCATGCTTGGACGCGAAGGCAAACTGCCCTTTTCCATCTCAGGGGAGAAAGTGTTTTTCTACGGCCAGCTTCCCTTGTGGGTCTGCTGGAAAAACAGTTTTTACCCGGTGCAGACCGGGCTTAATCCCTCCCTGGTGCAGGAACTGGTCTCAGAAGGACCTGTTATTCCCCACAGTGAGATTTCCGAGTTCCTGGACAGGGTCTGGACCCGGATTCATACCTCTGATCTGTACGGCCACGAGGAATTCCTGGAACGTATGTCTCCCATTTTTGTTCCCGCCAGGTTCAACCCCAAACTTTACCTTGACGAGGAAGGCAGTCTTCTCACACTCCAGATCCAGAACGTGTACGAAACCGAGCACGGAGAAGTCACCCTGCCCGGTCCCAACCAGGACCTGCAGACCGGGAGCTACCAGTTTGAGGGCAAGTCCTTTCTGGTGCGCAGGGAGCAGGACAAGGAAGAAGAGCTGTTGTCCAATCTGCAGCACATCGGCTTTCAATCCAGGAACAATAACATGTGGTTTCTGGAGCCTGAAGAGGCCATAAGCTTTCTGCTGGATTCATATCCCAGGCTCGTGGAACAGTACCGGGTGTACGGTGAAAAAAACCTTACAAGGTACCGGGTAAGGCTGAGCCCCCCCAATGTGATGGCCAAGGTGGAAACTTCCAAGGATGATAAATGGTTCAACCTGGATATTAACGTGGAATACGATGATATCCGGGTGCCCATAGAAAAAATATGGAAGGCCTGGATCCAGGGCAAGCGCTATATTCAGCTGAAGGACGGCTCCTACACCAGCCTGCCTGAGTCCTGGATCAAAAAGCTGGAGCACAAGCTCCAGACCATGGGTCTCGATCCTCAAAAAGCCCCAAAAAAGAAATTTCAAAACCATGAAGTGCCTGTTCTGGAAAACATACTTTCGGACATCGACAATGTTCAGGCGGACTCATTCTGGGATGAACTGCGCGAAAAAATCCATTCTTTCAAGGAAATCAGGCAGATTGATCCACCTCATGGACTTAACGCCGAACTGCGCCCTTATCAACAGCAAGGCCTCAGCTACCTGAACTTTCTCTACGAGTATCGTTTCGGAGGCATACTGGCCGATGAAATGGGCCTGGGCAAAACCATCCAGACACTGGCCTTTTTAAAGAAGCTGAAGGAAAACGGCAAGAATGGGCCCTCCATGATAGTGGTGCCCACTTCCGTTCTGACCAACTGGGAACGCGAGGCGCAGAAATTCGTACCCTCAATGCAACGCCTGCTCATCTATGGATCCAGACGCTCGGGCATGTTCAAACAGATAAAAAAATCCGACCTGATCATTACTACTTACGCCCTGCTGCGCCGGGATCTGGAAGAGCTCCGGGAGCATGAATACAATGCCGTCATCCTTGACGAAGCCCAGAACATCAAAAACCCCAATACAATAACCGCCCGTTCTGTTCGCAAACTCAGGGCGGATTTCAAGCTGTGCCTGTCCGGGACACCCATTGAAAACAACCTGCTGGAACTCTGGTCTCTTTTTGAATTTCTCATGCCGGGTTTTCTTGGATCACAGCACGCCTTTCAGAAAGGGTTTGTAAAACCCATAAAGGACGGGGATGAAGAAAGCCTGGGTTACCTGCGCAACCGGGTAAAACCCTTTATAATGCGCCGGACCAAGGCCGAGGTGGCCAGGGAACTGCCGCCAAAGGTTGAAAACGTATATTTCAGTGCCCTCATGGATGATCAGCTGGACCTCTACTCTGCTCTGGCCAAAAAGCTCAAGGAACAGGTCATGCAGAGAGTGGACGAAAAGGGTATCTCCGCCAGCCAGATGTCCATACTGGACGCTTTGCTAAAACTGCGCCAGATATGCTGCCACCCAAGGCTCCTCCGGCTGAATATGCCCGGGCTGAACAACAACATTGCCTCGGGAAAATTCGAAGCCTTCAAAGATCTTACCACCAACATAATCGAGGACGGCCACAAAGTCCTGGTGTTCTCCCAGTTTGTCCAGATGCTGCACATCATCCGCTCCTGGCTGAATATGAACGATATCCCCCATGCCTACCTGGACGGTTCCAGCAAGGACCGACTGGAGCAGGTGGATCTGTTCAACAACGATCCCGACATCCCGGTTTTCCTCATCTCCCTTAAGGCCGGGGGTACAGGGCTTAATCTCACGGCTGCCGATTATGTCATCCACTACGATCCCTGGTGGAACCCGGCGGTAGAAAACCAGGCAACCGACAGAACACACCGCATAGGCCAGACCAAACAGGTCTTTTCCTACAAGATGATTTGTGAAAACACAGTGGAAGAAAAGATCCTCAAACTCCAGGAGCAGAAAAAGGGCGTTGCCGAAGCAGTCATCCCCGGACAGAACGCCTGGAAATCCCTGACCAGGGACGACCTGGAAATGCTCTTTGAAGTGTAATGCGTATCGTTTTGTATCAGCCCCGTATCCCCCACAATACCGGGGCCATAGCCAGGTTGTGCGCCGCTACCCGGACTCCGCTTCACCTGGTGGGCCCTCTGGGATTCAGCCTGGATGACAAGTACCTTAAAAGGGCCGGGCTTGATTACTGGGAACACGTAAAACTGACTCACTGGAAGAACTGGGAAGAATACAGGCAGCACCTGGACAAGAACCACAGACTGATAATGACCAGTGCCAGGCAGGGTGTAAATTATACCCGGCAATCCTACTCCTTCCAGGACCACCTGGTTCTGGGTCCTGAGACCTGGGGGCTCCCTGATAAAATCACCTCCCAGGCTGACCATCTCATTAGAATACCCATCTGGGGGGAAGTCAGAAGCCTCAATCTCTCCAATGCCGCCGGAATAATTCTCTACGAAGCTTACAGACAGACCGGTGTCCTGGACAGTGCCGTCCATTCAAAGTGAAGGTTGAAAAAAGAGTAAGGTATGGTGTGGTGGGCGGTCGGAGATTTGAACTCCGGACTTCCACCGTGTGAAGATGGCACTCTCACCGCTGAGTTAACCGCCCATAAAAATTATGTAAAACATGCCCGTACAAAGGGCAATACATTTTTTACCTAAATCTCCAGGACTGCTCCTTGAACAGCCGGTATTTTTCCAATATAAGATGCACCTGCAAAAAGTCGGGAAATAAGCAATTAAGGTAGGAATCGATCACGCGTCCTGCCACGCGCTTGGCGTGGTTAGCGTGACCTAACTATTTGTTTTTACTGACCTCTGAGCTCTGAGCTCTGAGCTCTGACGTCTGTCACGCGCCTTCGCGTGACAGAAAAGTCTTTTTTGCAGTCACATCATAGAAGGCCTCCTGGTCAGGCCAAAAAAATTTATAATACTCCCGGAGGAATTATGAATATCTTAGTTACCGGTGGATGCGGATTCATCGGATCCAATTTTATCTATTTCATGCTCAACGAAAGCCGTCACACCCTCATCAATCTGGACAAACTTACATATGCCGGCAACCCGGAAAATCTCAGGTCCGTTGAGGAAAGATATTCCGGAACGCGTTATTATTTTGAACACGGAGACATTTGCGACCCGGACCTGGTGCCGGAACTTCTCCAAAAATACAGCATCGACGTAATCGTTAATTTTGCAGCGGAATCCCACGTGGATCGTTCCATAAGCGAACCTGGCATGTTTATCCAGTCCAACACCCAGGGGACTTATAATCTTCTGGAGTCGGCCCGCCAGGTGGGCATCAGGAAATTCATCCAGGTTTCCACCGATGAGGTATACGGCAGTCTCGGTCCCCAGGGCAGCTTCAATGAAGACTCCCCTTTAGCCCCCAATAGCCCTTATGCCGCTTCCAAGGCCTCTGCAGATCTGTTGTGCCGGGCCTTTTTCAAAACCTACGGTTTCCCGGTAACCATCACCCGCTGTTCCAACAATTACGGACCGTTCCAGTTTCCTGAAAAACTTGTCCCCCTCACCTTTCTGCGGGCAAAGCACAACGAGAGCATACCCGTATACGGACAGGGCGAAAACATCAGGGACTGGATCTATGTCTCGGATCATTGCCGGGGCATCAAGCTCTGCATTGAAAAGGCCAGCCCCGGATCCACCTACAACTTTGGGGGCAACGCCGAGTACAAAAACCTGGACATCATCAAAAAAATCCTGGATATCATGGGCAAGTCCCACAAGCTCATCAGGTTCGTCCAGGACAGGCCCGGGCATGATCTTCGCTACGCCATGGATTTCACCCTGGCCGCAAAAGAACTTGGTTTCGAGCCCAGCGTGAAGTTTACAGAAGGCCTGGAGTTGACCATCAACTGGTACCTGAACAACAACCAATGGGTGGACTCCATCAAATCAGGGGATTATATCCGCTTCATGGACCAATGGTATAAGGAGAGGCAATGAACACAGGCACCGCCCTTATCACCGGAGGCCGCACCGGTCTCCTGGGTCAGGCCCTTGTGCAGGTAATGCAAAGTGAGGGATTTAACGTCCTGACCCCCGGGCGTGATGAACTGGATCTTTTCGATGCCCGGCAGGTTGAATACACCATCCGGAAAAACAACATTGACCTGGTGATCAATACAGTGGCCTATACCCTTGTGGACCAGGCTGAAGAAAACCAGGAAAAAGCTTTTCGTCTGAACAGGGATCTGCCCGGTATTCTGGGACAGGTGTGCCGCGAAAACAATATCGGCCTTACGCACTACAGCACTGACTATGTGTTTAACGGCAAAAAAAACACTCCTTACAGCACAGAGGATGCCCCATCCCCCCTTTGTGTTTACGGCAGAAGCAAGCTTGCCGGAGAAGAGCTTCTAATGCGCAACCCCTGGGACGGGCTGCTTATTCTTCGCTCTGCATGGCTGTTCGGCCCCTTCAAAACCAATTTCGTGTCCAGGATGATCCAGATGGCCGAATCAGGCCGGCCTCTGAATGTCATCCATGACCAGCTCGGATCTCCAACCTGCACCCTGGACCTGGCCAGATATTCTCTGGAACTAGTGAAAAAAGAGACCTGCGGACTTTTTCATGTAGTCAACAAAGGCCAGGCATCCTGGTGTGAGCTTGCCTCGGAAGCCCTTATGAGTGCAGGCCTGAGTAACAGGGTCAATCCAGTCTCATCAGGGGAATATCCCCAGCAGGCAAAACGACCGCCCTATTCCGTACTGGATACCTCCAAATTTTCCATGGTAACAGGAATAACCCCGCGCCCCTGGGTACATGCCCTGCGCGAATATATCTTTCAGATACACTGGTGAAGCCCTGCTGCACTAAAAAAATTAAATTTTACAACCATTTACCGCTGTTATAAAAAACACCTTTAAAGTCTTTCTGTACACTTTTCCCGGGTCCAAACCTGCCGTCTTGACAGAAAGGGGTGGCATTGTTACTTCATTAGCACTCTTAACTTAAGAGTGCTAATGAGGTACGTGCCATGACCCTGGATCAAAGACAAGCAGACGTCCTGTTCACCATAGTAAGAAACTACATACAAAGCGGTCAGCCGGTAGGCTCCAGGACTGTGGCCAGGCAATCCAGCCTGAATCTCAGTCCTGCATCTATTAGAAACGTCATGTCTGACCTGGCAGAGGAAAAATTTATTGAGCAGCCGCATACCTCCGCCGGAAGGATACCCACCACTAAGGGGTTTAGATATTACCTGGATTCAAAGCTGGACCTGGAACCCCTTCCGGGTGGTCTTGAGGAAACCATCAAATCCTCCCTTTCAGAAGTGGGGCCAGATCTGACCAAAACCCTGAGTCAGGCCTCCAAGGTTCTATCCTCCATATCAAACCAGATCAGCCTGGTCATAACTCCCAGCCAGAAAAATATCCGCTGGAAGCATATAGACTTTATCCTTATGCGTCCCGGCCTAGTCATGTCCATCCTTGTTATGGAAGGAGGCATGATGCAGAACAAGGTGGTAAACGTGGACTCTGATATTTCAGCTGACGATCTGGTCAAGTTTAGTAACTACTTGAACGAACATTATCAGGGAAAAACCCTGCATCAGGTGCGTAACAGCATAGTGAGCCAGATGGAAAAAGCACGCAGACAGTTTGACCACCTGTACCAGAACGCCCTGAGGCTGGCCCGGGAATCCTTTGACCCCGGAAACAACCGTCAGGTTTATGTTGACGGCACTCATTACCTTTTCCAGGACACCGACTTTACCAACCTTTCCAAGATGCGCGAAGTATTCAGGCTGCTGGAGGAAAGGTCCAAGCTGCTCAAAATCCTGGACAACACCCTGGAAAGCGACGGACTGAGCATTCTTATGGGCCAGGAGCAGCAACTGGAAGAACTGAGCGATTACGCGGTCATTTCCTCACCCTACAGCCTTCAGGACGATTCAGTGGGGCACGTAAGCATAATCGGTCCCACCCGGATGAATTACTCCAGAATAATTCCGGCTGTTGACTTGACCGCCAGAATTCTTAGTCAAATATTTCGTGAGCTTTATGAAAACAATAAGGATTCGAGTATTAACACTTGAGTTGCCATATCATACCGGGGAAAAGATCAAATACGGAGGTTGATACATGTCCATGGAAGATTACAACAAAGGGAAAAAAACAAAAGACAATGAAACCCGGGACAATGCCCGGGAAGAATATCCTGAGCAGGATGAAGCCTTTCAGGAACAGAACGGGGAAGACCACGACTTCACCGGAGATGAAGGTGGCGTAAATATCTCGGAACAGGAGATGAGGGATCTGTGCAGGGAAAATATCTGCCCCCACTGTGAGCTTCTACGTGAACAGAAGAACCAGGCCCTCAAGGCCATAGCAGACTCGGAGAATTACAAAAAACGCCTTGCCCGCGAAAAGGAGGAGTACTGCAGATATGCCGTATCTTCCTTTATAGAGGAAGTCATCCCGGTTATAGACAATCTGGAACTGGCCCTGGAACACGGGCGCAAGAATGAAGCCTGCAAAGACCTGGCCCAGGGTGTGGAAATGACTTTAAACATTTTCCAGCAGGTGCTGGAAAAAAACAATCTGAAGCAGGTGGGCAGCGAGGGGGAAGATTTCGACCCCAACTTTCACGAGGCAATGGCCCAGCAGGAACGCCAAGACATGGAGGAAGGCAAGGTATGCCAGGTCATGCAGAAGGGATACCTGCTGGGAGACAGGCTGATAAGACCGGCCAAGGTCCTGGTCAGCAAACAGTGTCCCACTGAAAAAAATGGATAGCATCGTCTTTACAACTTTTGCAAAAGACTTATGAAATCAATCAACTTCAAAGACTATCTTAAGGAGGCTTGTTAATATGGGCAAGATAATCGGAATCGACCTGGGAACCACAAACAGTTGCGTATATGTGATGGAAGGAAAGGAAGCCAAGTGCATAAGCAACCCTGAAGGCGGACGCACAACCCCATCCATCGTAGCTTTTACTGATAAAGAACGTCTGGTCGGGGAGATAGCCAAAAGGCAATCCGTGACCAATCCGGAAAAGACAGTTTATTCAGTCAAGCGCCTCATGGGCCGTCAATACGACGATCCGGTGCTCAAGAACTGGATAGAAAGGTGCTCATACAAGATTGTAAAGGGCAAAAACGATGACGCATACGTCCAGGTGGGCGACAATACTTACAGCCCCCCTGAAATCTCGGCCATGATCCTGCAGAAGCTTAAAAGCGATGCAGAATCCTATCTCGGGGAAACCGTAACCCAGGCGGTTATAACCGTACCCGCCTACTTCAACGACAGCCAGCGTCAGGCCACCAAGGATGCCGGCCGCGTGGCAGGACTGGAAGTCAAGCGCATCATAAACGAGCCCACCGCCGCATCCCTGGCTTATGGTACAGACAAGAATGTCAACGAAAAGATAGCCGTTTTTGATCTGGGCGGAGGCACTTTCGACATATCCATCCTGGAAGTAGGCGACAACCTGGTGGAAGTGCGTTCCACTCACGGCGATACATTTCTGGGAGGAGAAGACTTTGACCAGCGCATTATCAATTACCTGGTGGATGAATTCAAGAAAGAAAACGGAATTGACCTGTCCAAGGACCGCATGGCCCTGCAAAGGCTCAGGGAAGCTGCTGAAAAGGCCAAGAAAGAACTTTCCACCACCATGGAAACGGATATTAATCTGCCCTTTATTACTGCGGATCAACACGGCCCCAAGCACATGAACATGAAGCTTTCCAGGAGCAAGCTGGAAAGCCTGGTGGAAGACCTTGTGCAGAGGACCATGGGCCCCTGCGAAAAGGCCCTGAGCGATGCGGATCTCAAGGCCGGCGATATTAATCAGGTACTGCTGGTGGGCGGCATGACCAGGATGCCCCTGGTGCAGAAAAAAGTATCCGAATTCTTCGGCAAAGATCCCAACAAGAGTGTTAACCCCGATGAAGTTGTGGCCATGGGCGCAGCCATCCAGGGCGGCATTTTTGCAGGCGATGTAAAGGACGTCCTGCTTCTGGATGTCACCCCCCTGTCCCTGGGTATTGAAACCATGGGAGGAGTGTTTACCAAGCTTATTGAGCGCAACACCACCATTCCCACCCGCAAAAGCCAGATATTCACCACAGCCGCGGACAATCAGCCCTCGGTCTCCATCCATGTACTCCAGGGAGAGCGCCCCATGGCAGCCGACAACATGACCCTGGGCCGTTTTGAACTCACCGGCATTCCCCCGGCGCCCCGCGGCGTACCTCAGATCGAGGTGACCTTTGACATCGACGCCAACGGGCTGGTCAACGTCTCGGCCAAGGATACCGGTACAGGCAAGGAGCAGTCCATCCAGATCACTGCTTCCAGCGGTCTGTCCGAAGAAGAGATAAACAATCTGGTCAAGGAAGCCGAAAGCCATGCCGAGGAAGACAAGAAGAAACAAAGGCTCATTGAAGCCAGGAACCATGCCGATACCCTGATCTACACCACTGAAAAGTCCATCCGGGATCTGGGCGAAAACCTGGATGCGGAACTCAAGGCGGACATAGAAAACAAGATCCAGGAACTCAAAAAAGTCATGGAGGGAGAAGACGAGGAAGCCATCCGCAAGGCTACAGAGGACCTGTCCCAGGCTTCCCACAAACTGGCGGAAAAGCTCTACGCCCAGAAGACCCAGAGCGCAGACGCCGGGGAGCAGGCTCAGGGCGATCCGCATGCCCAGGCCGGGCAGCAGGGTACCCAGAACTCTGAGGAAGATGTGGTGGATGCAGATTACACCGAGGTCAATGACAAGAAATAAATTGTCTTGACAGCAACTTGAACCAGTTCCTATTCTAGCCCGGGCAACTAAAAGCCCGGGCTTTTTTATCCGTTTGCTTTTGTTTTATTTAATAATCGCCAGCTTTGTTCCAAAAATATATCTGCCTGCAACTGTCAGGTTTAAACACCATGCATAAAACACGATTTATAGTAATTTTATTCATTCTTTTTTTCATTGCCGGATGTGCAGAAAAAAGAGTGGTCACGGACCCGCCCAGGCCGGATCTGAAGCAAAGGGCCGCCCAGGCCTGGAAAGCCCAAGATCACTCAACAGCCCAGAAACTCTACTCCCGGCTTCTTGAGGAATTTGAACTGGAAATGGAACATGAACTCCTGGCCTGGAAAAGGCTGGCCATAAGTGCCGGACAAAGCCGCGATTTCAAGGCATCCATGCAGGCCCTTGAGAACTGGGGCGAGCTGGATCCCGGGGCCGAAAAAGAGTGGGCTTGGCATTACTACTACTCCATCGCATTGAAAGAGACTGAAACAGAGCAGCATTACGTTGACTATCTCCAGGGCCTTTACCCTGATGAGTCCAGACCGTTTGAGCTGAGAATCAAGGCAGCCATTAACCTGGCAGAATACCATCTGGACAGCCAGAGGTACCCTGCAGCCATGGATGTTTTAAAAGATATCCATCAACTGGCTTATACAGATGAGAAAAAGGCCTGGATTGAAACATCCAGCAACAAGCTTTTCCAGAAGATGGACCTGGAAGAACTGGAAAGGGCAGCTGACTTCATGGACAGGGATCGAAAGCTCTACTTTCCGGACAATCTTTTCTGGTGGTCCTATTTAACTGCCCATCTCCAGGACGACCACGACCAGTGGCCGTCTCTGCGGCCTAGAATGCTGGAAATAGCCAGTCATGGCGAACTGGTTTACCCCTCTCCCCTGCAGAAAGTACTTGCAATATGGGAGGAAAAACTGGGCAGGCCTGCGCCGGTTATGGCCCTCCTGCTCCCCCTGAGTGATGATTACTCCTCTGTGGGCTGGAAAGTAATGCGCGGAGCAGGCCTGGCCCACTGGGATCTCTTGAGCAGCGGACTGGAGGTAAGGGTCAAGACCATAAACACCAACAATCCCGGATGGATTGAAGAGCTAAAAAAGATGCAGAACGTTTCCCTGGTCGGCGGGCCCCTGTCCGGAAGAGACTGGGACAGGATAGTTGAAGCGGATCTGCACCTGGAGATGGTTTTTCTGACCTTTTTGCCTTCCATGCAAGAGGAGGGCAAAAAGGGATGGCGTTTCTTTCCCAGCGCCAGGGACCAGGTCCGGTCCCTTCTGAAGATGGGCATCCAGGAGATGGGCATCCAGAATTTCGCGGTAATGTATCCGGAAGAGGAATTCGGCCGCTCTTACGCAGAAACCTTCAGGGAACAAGCCCGGGAGATGGACGCCGAAGTCAAGGATATGCAAAGCTACCCCACTGATGACCATGCCAGCTGGAACCGCATCGTGTCCTCATTTCTGGACATAACCGATGCCAACGATCCCTTCCTGAATCCAGACCCCGGATTTGAGGCAGTGTTTATTCCGGACACTCTGTCCAGAGCCCAGGGGCTCATTCCTCAATTTTTCTACTTTAACGTCGATCATCTAGTATTTATGGGACCAATGCTCTGGCATCAGGGGTATTCTCCAGGGACCCTGGAACAGCAGTTCTTTTCCCTGGCCCTTAGCTGCGGAGCCTGGAACAGCCACAATCCTTCACCCCCTGCCTTGACCCTCAGTGACGGGCTGCAGGACACCCTGCATGGTGAAGCTGATCTCTGGGTGGCTCTGGGTTATGATTTTGTCCGTTTCGCCTCAAGGCTGGGAGATATGCCCTCCCCTGAGAACAGTGACGAAGTAAACCGTATTCTGTCTGCCAACCAATTCAATTCCTGGAGCATGGCCCCCATCCAATGGGATGAGACAGGCAAGGCCTCTCAGGATCTGTTCGTATTCAGGATGGATCGCCACGAGCTTCGACCTGTTGATCCTGAGACCCTCAAATGGACAATCGAAGCCAGACAGCAAAGAAGAGCCATGTGGATTGAGCGCTTAAGAGAACAGGAGAGAGAGGACAGGAGGATACAATAGTGAAAATTGACAATGAATACGTAAGCAGGATAGCTGCACTGGCCAGGCTGGAAACATCCCCGGAGCAGGCCGAAAAATTCGCTGCCCAGTTCCGGGACATCATCAGCTACATGGACACCCTGAACCAGATTGACACTGCCGGGGTGGAGCCTTTTTATTCCCCGTCGCAAAACATGTCCGTTATGCGTGAGGACGAAGCCCGCAGCACCTGCCGGCGCAGCGATATCCTGGCCAATGCCCCGCACCATGACGGGGAATACTTTATTGTCCCCAGGATAATCTAAATTTCCCGGCTTCAAAATCCAGATGGAAAGATTTTCCGGATAGTATGCAATCCAGCAAAGGGGATAAACCAGTGTATCAAGATGCCAGAACACTCTGCACAACCAGGCAGCAGCTTCAGAAAAAAGAAATCAAGGTCTCCGAAGTGGTGCAAAGTTGCCTGGATAACATTGGGAAGACCGAGCCACTTATCAGGGCCATGCTCAGAATACGGGAACAAGAGGCCATGGATATGGCCCGGGAGCTGGACAGGCAGGGACCGGATAAGGACAGGCCGCTGTGGGGCATCCCCATGACCATCAAGGACGTCATCTGCACCCGGGGAATTCCCACTACCTGCGGGTCCAGAATCCTGGAAAGCTTCACCCCCGGTTATGACGCCACCCTGGTGCAGCGACTCAAGCAGGCCGGGGCAATAATCCTGGGCAAGACCAACATGGACGAGTTCGCCATGGGCTCATCCACTGAAAACTCAGCCCTGCAAAAAACACTCAATCCCTGGGACCTGTCCCGGGTACCCGGCGGCTCCAGCGGGGGATCGGCCGCATCCATGGCCGCAGCTCAGTCCCTGGGTTCCATAGGAACCGATACCGGGGGCTCCATACGCCAGCCGGCATCGTTTTGCGGCGTGGTGGGAATGAAACCCACTTACGGCCGGGTTTCCAGGTATGGACTGGTGGCTTTCGGTTCTTCCCTGGACCAGGCCGGTCCCATGACCTCCTGCGTCCAGGACAGTGCAGCAATTTTAAATATCATATCCGGACACGATCATCTTGATTCCACTTCTTCCAGCACCCCGGTCCCGGACTATCTAAGGGCCCTGGATAAAAGAAAAGATCTGCAGAACCTGCGCATAGGTCTTCCCCGGCAATACTGGGAAGAAAAGATGAGCCCTGAAGTGGAGGCTGCCTGCAAAAAGGTTCTGGAAACACTCCTTGAGGCTGGAGCTGAAACTGTACCTGTAGACCTGCCCCATGTACAGCACGGGGTGGCTGCATACTATATCATAGCCATGGCCGAAGCCTCTTCCAACCTGGCCCGCTATGATGGAGTAAGGTACGGATACAGGGACCAAAAAGCCCGGGAACTCATGGACATGTATCGCCGCACCAGATCCAGGGCTCTGGGCGAAGAAGTCCAGCGCAGGATCATGATCGGCACCTATGTCCTTTCCGCCGGGTATTACGATGCTTATTTCAAAAAAGCCGCCCAGATACGCAGGCTGATTCACCAGGATTTTATAAAATCCTTTGAAAGCTGCGATCTGCTCTGCTCCCCGGTGGTCCCCTTTACCGCCTTTGGCCTGGGGGAAAACGTGGACGACCCCCTGCAGATGTATCTTACAGACATTTTTACCACCTCCCTGAACCTGGCGGGTCTTCCCGGAATAAGCATACCGGCGGGAACGGGAAAAGAAACAGGTCTGCCCGTGGGCATTCAATTCATGGGTCCGGCATTCGGGGAAGAGCTCTTGCTGCAGGCAGCGTACATCCTGGAGCAAAGTCTTCCCCCCCTGCCCTTTCCCGCCGCTCTTAGAGAATGAAAGTAGCTGTAGCAGTAAGCGGGGGCCTGGACAGCCTGGCCTCCCTGGTAATGCTCAAAGAAGAGGGACATGAAGTCCTGGCCCTGCATGCCCGCTTTTTCTCCCACCAGGGTGATCACCTGGAACAAAGACTCGGGGACATCTGTGCCGGCCTGGGCCTGGACCTGCATGTATGGCACCTGCAGGATGAGTTTGCCTCCCGGGTGATACGCCCCTTTGTCCAGGACTACCTGGGTGGAGTGACCCCCAATCCCTGCGCCCACTGCAACAGGCGTATCAAATTCGGGCTGTTGCTGGACCGGGCAGTGCAGCTCGGGGCTTCTGCCCTGGCCACGGGACATTATGCCCATCTGGAAAACCGCAAGTCAGGACCGATGTTAAAGCGTCCCCTGGACCGGGACAAAGACCAGAGCTATTTTCTGTGTCTGGTGCCTCCCAAAAAGCTGGCCAGGGCGGTTCTTCCCATGCGCGGGCAGTATAAATCCCGCATGAGAAGCTTTCTGCAAGCAAGAAGAATTACCGTGCCGACAATGGATGAAAGTAACGAGATATGTTTTATCCCCGGAGATTACCGGGAATTTATATCTGACAGGATTAATATGGACCAGAAGCCTGCTCCGGGACCCATAGTCGATTCTTCGGGCCGCACCCTGGGCCAGCACCAGGGCCTTTGGCGCTACACCCCGGGACAGAGGCGGGGCCTGGGCATTGCTTTCAAGCATCCCTTGTATGTGCTGCGCAAGGATCTATCCACCAACACTCTGGTGGTGGGACCCAGGGAGGAACTGGGAGTACTTGAGTTTGAAGCCGGAAGACTGAATATCCTGGCAGATCCTCTAAACTGGCCCCGGGATCTCCTGATCCAGACCAGATACCGCCAGAAAGCGCGCCCGGCGGAAATAGAGCTGCATCAGGACCGCATGTGGGTACGCTACAAGGACGAACCTGGTCTGCCGGTGTCCGGCCAGGTGGCTGCGGTTTACTCCCCGGATGGGCAGGTCCTGGCCGGGGGAATCATCAAACAGGTGTAGCCGGCTCAAAAATGTCTTCAGAGTCCTTTTTTCTGGCAACACTTGGATGCAGGGTAAACCAGTACGAATCCCAGGCCATTTCCGAAGCCCTGCAGCGCCGGGGCCTGCTCCGGGTTGAAACCCCTGAACAGGCCGGAAATATATATGTCAACTCCTGTGCAGTAACCGCCAGGGCTGTGCAGGATCTGAAGAAAAGCCTGCGCCGCCTGAAAAGCCAGGCCCCGCAGGCCCGCATCATAGTTACCGGATGCGCTGCCCAGGCCTTTAAAAAGGAGCTAAGCGCCCTGAAAGAAGTAGATCTGGTGGTTCCCCAATCCGGCAAGAAATCGCTTCTGACGTCTTCATTTCCCAAAGATTATTCTCCGGACTCAGGCCGGGACTTTTATATTCACGGCTACTTCCGGGCCAGGCCGGTGGTAAAGGTCCAGGACGGCTGTTCCAGAGGCTGCTCCTTCTGCATTGTGCCCAGCACCCGGGGTGCGCCTGCCAGCCGCTCACCGGAAGTGGTGCTAAGAGAGATTCAGGGGCTTGTTAAAAATGGCTACAGGGAAGTAGTCATAAGCGGCATCAATCTGGCCCTGTACGGCGTGGATCTTGGTACCGGCCATGATTTCTGGGATCTGGTCCAATACCTGGAGCAAAACCTGGCCCCACAGTGGCAAGGCAGGCTTCGCCTGCGGCTGAGCTCCCTTGATCCTGCTCAGATAGACTCCCGTGCCCTGGACATCATTTCCGCCTCCAGCCTGCTCTGTCCGCATTTTCATCTGGCCCTGCAAAGTGCAAGCCCGCCAATTCTCGCCCGCATGCGCCGCAGCCACTATCAGCCCCGGGATGCCGTCTTTTTTGTAGAACAAATGAAAAGCACCCTGCCCCTTTTTGCCCTGGGTGCAGACATTCTGGTGGGGTTTCCCGGCGAAAGCCCTGCCGACTTTGAATGCACCCGGGAATTGATCCAGGCCCTTCCCCTGACCTACGCCCATGTGTTCACCTACTCTCCAAGGCCCGGCACTCTGGCTGCCGGATTTCCGGATCAGATAACAGAACATGTAAAAAACCAGAGATCTCAGGATCTAAAAAGAGTACTAAAAAATAAAAGGACCGCCTTTGCACACCGGCTTTTGCAGGAGAAAAGGCTGCGCCTGGTCATGGAAACCTCCACCACTGGCATGAGCGAGTACTACATTAAATGTGACCTCAAATACCCTTCAGAAGGATTAAATCCCGGGGACACCGTCAGCGCAGCACCTTCCGGCATCCAGGATTCCAAGCTTTTGGTTGAAGTGCTTGCCCATAGCTGGTAATGTCTTCTTTATCAGGTCTGGATTGTTCTTGTATTCTAACTATTTACCATCTGCTTCAGCTGAATAAACTAAGCGTCTATTTGCGGAGCCATGGTCCGGGGGCTTTGCAAACTGGGCGTAAACTGTCTGAACGACGTAGGAAGCGTAATCAAAACCGTTCAATACCGAATTCGATTCAAAGCATGTTATAAAAGTTATTCAGGCTTAAAAACTCGTGTATAGGTTTTGATTTACGCTTCCTTGGAGTGAGTTTTTACGTCCTGTTTGCAAAGTCCCGGGACCAGGGTAAATATTTACCTTGTATTTTTTAACAGTGCTTCATCAGTAAACCTGAATACTGCCTGCAAGGTTTATATACATTATGAGTCACCCGGAAATACCCAGGCCGGGCAAGCTGTTTCTGTCCATCCTGAGTTCCCGGTGGGATTTTTTCCAGGAGGAGCTTCTGTGCAGACTGAGCCGGCTCTTCGGCCCTGTGGATTTTAAAAGCCCTTTTATCTTGCTCACGGAAACCGACTATTACAACCGTGAACTGGGAACGCCCATTTTAAGGCGCATATACACCTTTCATCCCCTGGTTGAACTTAACAGGTTGCCGGAAATCAAGCTTGCCACCAACAAACTGGAAGAAGAGTACTTACAGAACACAAAACGACTTTTCAATCTGGATCCGGGCCTTATCCCCCTGGAGCGCCTGGTTCTGGCCACCGGCAAGAACTTTACCCATCGCATCTACCTGGATCAGGGCATCTGGGCTGATCTGACCCTGATCTTCACCCGGGGAGACTGGGTGGATCTGCCCTGGACCTTTCCGGATTATGCTTCGGAAAAGATAAAAACATATCTGCGTACAATACGGACCAATTACCGCAACCAGCTAACAAAGACGTGAAAACAACAATATGACACACAGCATGACCGGTTATGGCTCTGCCACATTGGAAAAAACAGCCTGGAACCTTAACTGGGAAATCAAAAGCGTCAACAGCCGCCACCTGGATATAAAGTGGAAGATACCTCCTTCACTGTTTTACACCCAGTCCGGGTGGGAGAAAATGCTCAGGCAATACGCTCGCAGAGGGCGGGTGGAAATATATCTGGACATGCGCATCCTGGATCCTGACATTCTGGGCCTGGAATTTGACCATGCTCAGGCCGGAGCCATGCTGGAAAAACTGAAAAATTTTGCTTCCAGCTCCGGGTATGCATTCGAGCCGGACCTCAATGTCCTGCTGCGCATGCAGTCCATGTGGCAGGAAAAGTCCTCCAGTATGGATGAGCACCTGCTCTCTGACCTGGAAACCTGCCTGGAAAATGCCCTGCAGGACTGGAACGCTTCCAGAAAAACTGAAGGTCTGCAGCTGACAAAGGATCTGCAAAAGCGTATCATGAAGCTTGATGCCACCCTTTTGCAGCTTGAGGGTCTGGCGGCGGACAACACACATCAGCGTTTTCAGGATCTGCGCGCAAGAGTGGAAAAACTCCTGGCGGAAATGGACGTAGGAGCCGACGAAAACAGGCTCTTGCAGGAACTGGCCCTTATGGCGGACAGGCTTGACGTATCCGAGGAGCTGACCAGACTCAAGGCCCACCTGCATTTTATGCGCGAAGCCCTGGGAAAAAACGGTGAGCTTGGCCGCAGGCTGGATTTTTTTCTCCAGGAAGCCTTCCGGGAGATAAATACCTGCGCCAACAAATGCCAGAACACTCAAATGAGCAAAATTGCGGTTGATTTCAAAAGTGAACTGGAAAAATGCCGGGAACAGGCCCAGAATCTGGAATAGCGACCCATGGACAGCGATATTTTCAAGACCAGATATAAGCTTTTAAATATTGGTTACGGCAACAGCGTGATCATTTCCAGGGTGGTATCCGTTGTCAACCCGGGTTCATCTCCCATGCGCAGGCTAAGAGAGGATGCCAGGGAACGCAACATGCTTATTGATGCCACCCAGGGGCGCAAAACCAGATCCATCCTGGTCATGGATTCCGGGCATGTAATCCTGTCAGCCGTACAGCCGGAAACCATAGCCCAGAGGGTGAAACAATCGGAGGCCAGAGATGAACCATAAAGGGATGCTTCTGGTTATATGCGCCCCTTCGGGTGCGGGCAAAAGCACTCTGATCCGAATGCTTTGCCGCGAGTTTTCCGGTTTCGGTTTTTCTGTCTCCTATACCACCAGGCAGCCCAGGGCAAAAGAAGTCCACGGGAAAGACTACTTTTTCGTGCACAAGGATCAGTTCCAGGAGCTGGCGAAAAAAAAATTCTTTGCCGAATGGGCCGAGGTGCACGGCAACTTTTATGGTACTCCGGCCAGGCAGATTACAGACAGCCTCCAGCAAGGCCAGAGTCTGATCATGGATGTGGATATCCAGGGAGCCATGCAGATCAGAAAAAACCTGGGGCAAGGAGTTTATATCTTTATCTTCCCTCCCTCCCTGGAAGAACTCAGGCAGAGGCTGATGCAGCGCGGCAGCGACCCTGCCGGGGTGATGGAAAAGCGCCTGCAGAACGCTGCCTGGGAGATGCAGCAAAGCGGCTTCTGTGATTATTGGCTGGTCAACGACGAGATAAACACATCCTATGCCCGGCTCAAGGCCATAGTTCTGGCGGAGAAGCTAAGGCCATACCTCAGTCCGGATCTGGCCCGAAAAATCGTTTCCGGAGAACGCTATGACTCATGAACCCCGGGTGGTGATCGCCCTGGACGTCAGCAGCCGTGAGCAGGCCCTGGAACTGGCCCGCACCCTCAGACCGGCCACTGACTGGGTCAAGATCGGCCTGGAGCTCTTCACCTCCTGCGGGCCGGATATGGTGCAGGAACTAAAAGAGCTGGACTACAATGTCTTTCTGGACTTGAAGCTCATGGACATACCCAACACAGTCAAAAAAACCGTGAGCAACTGCATGCACATGGGAGTGGACATGCTTACCCTGCACCTGCTGGGTGGGGAAAAGATGATAACCGCTGCCCTGGAAGCCAGAGCAAGGCAGGATTTAAAGACACACTCAAGGCCGATTCTTCTGGGAGTGACTCTGCTCACCAGTCTGGACAGGTCGGACCTGCCCTGGCCGGAATCCAGAAGCCTTCATGAAGTGGTCCTGGACCTGGCATCCAGGGCAGGCAAGTGGGGGCTGGACGGAGTTGTCTGTTCAGGTCATGAAGCTTCCGGGATCAAAAAATCCGCCCCGGAAGACTTCTGCCTGGTCACGCCGGGCATAAGGCCTGGCCCGGATCTGGAAGACCAGAAAAGAGCGGTCACACCCTACAGGGCCATGGCTTCCGGGGCCACACACCTGGTAATAGGCCGTCCGGTGACCGCATCTGTGGATCCGTTAGAATCCCTGATGCGCATCAGGCGTGAACTGTCAGCACCTTTCTGATGCGCAGCTTATGCAAGACGAAAAGCGGGAGAGATTCCACTTTATAAATACCATGCAGGAACTCCAACAAAGGTTTACTTCCTGAAAAGGACCGCTGCGGATATGTACAACACCTGGAACTCACGCGTCAAATGGAAGCTCATGCAAAACACAGCTTCCCCTGCACACATTGCAGGACTTGCGGAAACCCTGGAAATCTCCCCTGCACTCTGCAGAATTCTCCATAACAGAGGCATGACCAGTCCGGAGGAAATGCAGTTGTTCCTGAGCCCCGGGCTTCGCTACCTGGAGCCCCTTGAAGCCTGGCCCCAGCTGCAGCAGGCAGCTGATCTCACAGCCTCTTCTGTGAACAAGGGAGAAAAAATAGCTGTCTGGGGCGATTACGACGTGGACGGCATCACTTCGGCAGCCTTGCTCAAGGATTTTTTCCAGTTAAAGGGAGTAGACATCCGCTGCTTCCTGCCCCACCGGGTCCAGGATGGATACGGCCTGAACCTGGCCGGCATTGAAAAACTTGCCGGAGAAGGCATTAAAACTCTGATTACAGTGGACTGCGGCATTTCGCACCACAGGGAAATATCCAGGGCCAAAGAACTGGGCATGCATGTAGTGCTGACGGATCACCACCTTCCCGGAAGCAAGCTGCCTCCTGCGGACGTGATTATAAATCCCCGGTGCGTTCCGTGCCCCTATCCCGGCCTGGCCGGTGTGGGCTCAGCCTTTTTTCTGGCTGCAGCCCTGAACAGAACCCTTCCCGGAGCACGCGTGGACATCCGGGATCTTCTTGACCTGGTGGCACTTGGCACCATTGCCGATCTGGTCCCCCTGGACAGGACCAACCGCATCCTGGTTAAAAATGGTCTGTTGCTCCTTAGCGAGGCCCGCAGGCCCGGGATTTACGCCCTGAAAGAAGCATCCGGTCTGGGCGGGACGGATAGTATCGGCGCCGGTCAGGTGGGTTTTGCCCTGGGTCCCAGGATAAATGCCGCCGGCAGACTGGATGATCCCGTCCAGGCCCTGGAACTGCTTTTGTGCCGGGACCTGCAAAAGGCTCGCAGTATTGCCTCCAGGCTCAACACCCTGAACAACGAGAGGAAAAAGGCCGAAGAAAGCATCCTGGAAAAAGCCAGGGAACAGGCCAGGGAGTATAAAGACGACGCCGGACTGATACTTTTTGATCCGGACTGGCATCCTGGCGTTCTAGGAATAGTGGCCTCACGGCTGGCTGAAGAATTCCACAGGCCTTGCCTGGTTTTGACCCGGAAAAACGGACTGCTCAAGGGTTCAGGCAGAAGCGTTTCCGGTTTTGATTTATACCAGGGGCTATTCAACCTGAAAGATCACCTGTCCGGATTCGGCGGACACAGTCAGGCAGCCGGCCTCAGCCTGGAACCTGAGAATTTTGACGGTCTGCGCACTGATTTCAGCCGTGTTGTGCGCAAGTGCCTGGGGCCGGGACCGCATCAGAAAGAAATGGTCCTGGACGCCCTGTTGGGCCTGGACGAACTCTCTCCGGACTTTCTTCAGGAACTGGAACTCCTGCAGCCCTTCGGGCCCGAAAATCCCAGGCCTATGTTTTTGTCCCCTCCCCTCAAGGTGCTGGATCAAAGTTTGTTCGGAAAAGACAAACACATCAGGTTCTACCTCCAGGATCCGGAATCCGGAGTAAAACTGCGCGGTCAATTCTGGCGGCAGGGACGCCACCTGAAAGAAATCAGCCTCAAGGGCAGAAGCCTTAGACTGGCCTACACACCGGACATAAACATCTACCAGGGTCTGGTAAGCATCAGACTGAACATCAAAGAAATCCTGGAAGTTTCCTGATCCTGGATTTTCACTCAAATAAAGACACCAATGTACTACAAAAGCAGTTTAAAAGTACTTATCCTGGCCCTCATTCTTTTAGTCGGCCTGTACCTGCAGCAAAGCGGAATAATCGACCTGAGCCGGGAACTGGCCAGGGCTGAAAGACTGGCGGAACTCTGGTGGGCCCCTGTGGTTTTCATACTCGCCATGGGCTCACTTTACACCATTGCTCTGCCGGCGGCATTCTTCATCTGGATTCTGGGAGTTATCTACCATCCATGGCCTGCGACTATAATGGTCATAGCCGGAGGAGTCCTGGGCAG
>PWFB01000092.1 GCA_003553695.1 Desulfonatronospira sp. | reverse complement strand
TGCGGTTCCGGGCTGGGCATGTCCATGACCGCCAACCGCTTCCGGGGAATCCGGGCAGCTCTTTGCTGCAACGAGTACATGGCCAGAATGTCCAGAAAGCATAATAATGCCAATGTCCTGTGCATGGGGGAAAGAGTCATCGGTGTGGATCTGGCCGGCAGCATCCAGGATGTTTTCCTGGAGACCGGATTTGAGGGAGGCAGGCATGCAAAGCGCCTGGATATTATTGAGGAAATTGCCGAAAACCCGGATCCTGGATCTTTTTTATCCGCAGGGGGTGCATGATCCCATTTCTGATGTAACTGCAAAAAGTCATTTTTGCAGTTACAGACGTCAGAGATCAGAGGTCAGATATCAGTAAAATCAAAGATTTATGTCGATTGTTGGTTTCTGTACTTTTCATCCCCCGACTTTTGCAGGCGTATCATTTCTATTCCATGGGAAAATCCACTTTGATCTTGAACATGTTCCTGGCGGGCAGGTTCAGGATTTCTATTCCGGTTCTGGCGGTGATCTGCTCTAAGGATTCCTGCACCTGCTCCTTTGACGGTCCGATATAGGTAAACCAGACATTGTTTCTGTGTCTGCGCAGGTAGTTGTGGGTAACCCCGGGATGGCGGTTCACCTCGGCTATGAAGTCCTGCAGCCTGTTTTCCGGAACCGCTGCGGCGCAAAGAGTGCTGTGCCAGCCCAGCTGCCGGGAATTGAAGTTCCCGCCGATTCTTCTTATCACTCCTTTCTGCTTGAGCCCCCTGACCCTGGCCAGGGTCTCGGCCTGAGTAAGCCCCACCATCCGGCCCACTACGGCATAGGGACTGGAATCTATGGGAAAATCCGTCTGGATTATATCCAGGATTTTTTTCTCGGTCTCGCTCAGTTCCAAAGGTCCTCGCTTTATCAGCTTTTTACAGGCTCATAGGAGCAAAGGGGCTCTTGAGCCAGATAGTCCCCGCTCATGGTGTATGCCCTGGCCCGGCATCCCCCGCAGACGCGGTGGAATTCGCATTTGCCGCATTTGCCCTTGTAGGTATTTATATCGCGCAGGGCATTGAAATGCTGTGATTTCTGCCAAATTTCAGGAAAGGGAGCGGTCTTTATGTTGCCGCAGTCCAGTTCCAGATAGCCGCAGGGCTGCACCTGGCCTACATGGGATATGAAGCAGAATCCAATACCCCCCAGGCAGCCCCTGGACATGGCGTCCAGGCCGAAGTTTTCCCTGGTTACAGCCACGTTTTCCTCCCGGGCCCGCTGGCGCATGATGCGGTAGTAATGCGGGGCGCAGGTGGCTTTGAGGTGCATGTCCGTGGTCTTTCTGAAGTCATAGAACCAGTTCAGGACCTCTTCGTACTGCCGGGCGCTTATGAACTGATCCCCCAGGTCAGCGCCCCTGCCGGTGGGCACCAGCATGAAGATATGCCAGGCCACTGCACCCAGGTCCCTGGCAAGGTTGAAAATATCCTTGAATTTGTCCAGGTTGTCTCTGGTGACTGTGGTATTGATCTGAAACTCCACCCCGGCGGATTTGAGATATTCAATACCGGCCATGGACTGCTCAAATGCACCCGGCACTCCGCGCAGCTGGTCGTGCTCCAGAGCGGTGGGGCCGTCAATGGATATGCTGCAGCGCTGGATGCCGCAGGATTTAATTTCTCTTGCGTTTTCCGGGGTGATGAGGGTCCCGTTGGGGGCCATGACGCAGCGAAGCCCCTGGGAATCGGCGTAGGAGACCAGTTCGAAGATGTCCGGGCGCAGCAGGGGTTCCCCCCCGGTGAAGATGACCACCGGGTTGCCCACCTGGGGAAAAGTGTCGATGAGGGACTTGGCCTGGCTGGTGTCCAGCTCTCCGGGGTAGGGCTCAGGGTGGGCCTCGGCCCGGCAGTGTCTGCAGGCCAGGTTGCAGGATCTGGTAACCTCCCAGGCCACCAGCCTCAGGTCAGGGGCCTTGGCCAGAATTTGAGCATCAACATGAAGGTTATTCATGGCCGGCCATCCATCCCAGGATTTCCCGGGCAAAATAGGTCAGAATTATCTCTGCCCCGGCCCTTTTAACAGCGGTGAGCGATTCCAGGGCAACGCTTTTTTCATCCAGCCATCCCAGCCGGGCAGCGGCCTTGATCTGGCTGTATTCCCCGCTGACCTGGTAGGCCGCCACAGGAAGGTCAAATGAGTGGCGCAGGGCGCTGATAATGTCCAGGTAAGGCATGGCCGGCTTGACCATGAGCATGTCCGCGCCCTGGACTATATCCGCTTCAGCCTCGCGCAGGGCCTCCCTGGCGTTGCCGGGGTCCATCTGGTAGGTCTTGCGGTCCCCAAAGGAAGGAGCACTCTGGGCTGCTTCCCGGAAGGGGCCGTAATAGGCCGAGGCATATTTGACCGCGTAGGACATAATCGGCAATTCCTGGAATCTGTTTTTGTCCAGAAGGTCGCGGATGGCCTGGACCCGGCCGTCCATCATGTCCGATGGGGCTACCATGTCCGCCCCGGCCTGGGCATGGGAAAGGGCGGTCCGGGCCAGAAGACCCAGACTGGGATCGTTCTG
This sequence comes from Desulfonatronospira sp., assembly GCA_003553695.1. GTDB lineage: Bacteria > Desulfobacterota > Desulfovibrionia > Desulfovibrionales > Desulfonatronovibrionaceae > Desulfonatronospira. The sequence continues at coordinate 117 of PWFB01000092.1, read as the reverse complement.
GGCCCTGTTGTCCTGGATAATGCCGCAATGGCCATGATCCATGTACCCGCACAGGCAGACATCGGTAATGACCACCAGGGCGGGGAAGCGCTTCTTGAGTCTTTGAACCGCCTGCTG
>PWFB01000152.1 GCA_003553695.1 Desulfonatronospira sp. | reverse complement strand
GAAGATTGTCCAGCATGCTGTCCCGGACCCTTTCCATTACATCCGGTGAACCCAAAAGAGGCGAACTGAGGCTCACCTGCTTCAGATTACTCTGCATATCCTGAAAGGCACCCACAACCGACCTTAGTTCGTGAAATTCAACACCTGCGATTGTATGAAGAGACATAACCGCTACATGCGTAAAGCCTTCATCCTCCATTCTGGCCAGGGCCATAGCCGGGGAATCGAAATGCCTGTCCTTTTTGGCCAAAGAATGCCTGACCATCCTGGAAGTGTAGGCCCAGCGTACAGGCACCTCAGGGAAGGCCTCTCTGATCATTTTCTCAATATTGTCCAGGGCAGGCTGAGCCTGGGGATAACTGGAACCGAAAGCAGCAAGCAGAATACCTTTTTTCATTTCTATGTCCTCGTCATGATGATGGTGATCATGGCCATGGTCGTGATCATGGCCATGGTCATGTCCGTGACTGTGGGCATGAGCGCCCTGAATCATCATGAACATGGGAAGTACAAGCAAACTGATCCACAGTAAAACCTTTTTCATACTTCTCTCCTTTCTTGGTGTTTAAACAAAAAAAATCCCGCACTTACTTGGACTGATCTGCATCAGCCACAGGGCAGCATAAGAATGCAGCCCATGTAAGTGCGGGATTTCCCGGTTTTATCCTGCCACTCACTGCGCAAGACTCTCCTGCCACGAAGAATTCTGTCTTACGCGCTCACTCGGGCAGGTCTTCTGACTTCCGGATCATCCTGTCTGCCGCGCCTTCCCACCCCGCACTTACTTTTTTCCTTGTGGGAAAAAAGTAAGTGCGGGGCAGTGGCTTCATGCGGCATCCGTCCCCGGTTACAGCGGCGGGCCCATCCCTGATTTGCACAGGGTTCCCTGTTAGGCTCATTTTGAGCACCCAAGTGATAGACTATAAATTATCCATGGTAAAGCCTGGATGTCAAGAAAAAACAGCAGGACTTCATTACCTATAACCTGTCATTTTTTATATTTTTTGTTGACAACAGCAAAGAAATGCAGATAAAGAAATTCATTATCAAGGAGAAAAACCATGCAATCCGCGCGGGAACAGTTTTTTCAGTATCTGGCCAGGGAAAAGCTGCGCTTTACCTCACAGCGGGCTATTATATTCGACGTATTCTGGAATACAAAAGGCCATATCTCCCCTGAAGAGCTTTACCGCAAAACCAGGGAGCAAGACCGGTCAATAGGTCAGGCTACTGTATACCGGACTTTGAAGCTTCTGGCTGATGCAGGCATTGCCCGCGAAGTCGACTTCGGGGACGGGGTGAACAGGTATGAGCCTTATTACGGCCAGAGCCATCACGATCACCTGATATGCAAAGAATGCGGCCAGAGTGTAGAGGTGGTAGACCACCGCATTGAAAAACTGCAGGAAGAACTGGCCAGACAACACGGATTCACCCTTGATGGACACAGCATGTATCTATATGGCTATTGCTCTCATTGCAGCAGTGGTTAAGCAGATCGATGCACCCGCAAAAAGGCGGTTTTATCACTCAAACCACGCCAAGGACATGGAAAGTCAAAGGTTCCTGCAAGAGACACTGGAATAATTCTTTTTTTAAACAGAGCTTTTTCCTTGATGATGTTCCCGGCATATTTTTGAATCATGAAGCCTTGTTCAAGCTGTTGCCAACTGCCTGAACAGTATTTTTTGAAAATTGATATTGCAAATTAAAATCAGTTTTATAGATAACAAAATCAAAACCAGTCGCCAGCAAAGTCCCAAAAAATTTTTCCAGGACTGCAAAAAAACAACTTTTCGTTATAATGTCCTGCACCCCCAGCCCCGGGATAGGGGCAACTTTTTCGAGAACCATAAGAGAGGAATACATGAAAGAAAACACTGCAGTCGTTCACACAGCCAGAACACATCGCAGACGGAAGCTGCAGATTGACAGGCTGGTTCTTAAGGGTATCCAGCATCTGGAAAGCCTTGGCAGCGCCTGGCCCTTCTGGGGCAGTCTTTATCAGCGCCTTTTCTATTCCGGCATGCTCCGGCAAGAGATTGCCCTTAGCAAAATCAGCCCAGGAATGCATGCCGTGCATGTGGGCTGCGGCCCCCTGCCCATGACGGCAATCGCTCTGGCCGGGCACGGGGTCAGGGTAACGGCGCTGGATCAGGACCCCCGGGTTCTGGACAGGGCCAGGAAAGTCCTCGAGCGCACCGGCTTTGACAGCCAGGTCCAGCTTATGTCCGCCTGTGGAACCGGACTTGATTATTCCAATGCAAATGCCGTATGGATTTCGCTGCATGTAAGGCCCTTGGAAAATGTGCTTCAGCGGGCCATGGACACAGTACCTGCCGGGGCAAGCATTATCTTTCGCGATCCCAGGGGCCCTCTTTGCAGATACTACGCGGCCGGGGACCCCGGGCTTGATCCCGCCGGATTCTCCTGTATTCGTCAAAACCAGATCCTGGGCAAAAAAAGTGTGGTTATGACTAAAAAACTGGATCAACGCCTTGCCTGGGAAAAAGAAAATCCTTCAAAACCGCAAAGAGGGACTTGACTTTTTTTAAAAAATATAATTTGATAACTACATTCAAAGTCAAGATATCTCCTTGACTTTTTATAATCTCTTGTTAATGATATTGAAAATCAACATAAAACTCCAGAAGATACGTTTCCCAAACATAAAGGAGCCTGAGATGTTTAAGATGTGGTTTAGCCGCAAACAATACGCAAATGAATGCCCGCACAGCCCTCCTGAATGCGAACACTTGAGAACCCTGGATTGTCTGCAGCTTGACGAAGAAGGCGAAATAGATTCCATACCTGATCAGGCCCTTTTGGAACCCCTGGGATTCAGACCCGGGAAAAAAGTCTGCCTGCGCTGCAGAGCCCGTTTTGGAGGCCCTCTGGTTGCTGAAATCGAGGGCAGGCATACCGCCCTGGGACGCTCCCTGGCCCGGCAGATAAAGCTGCGCAAACAGCCGCTCCTCTGCCCAGAGAATGAGTAAAACCCATGTACTGCTCATGGGCCCGCCCAATGTGGGCAAGAGCGTAATATTCAATCATCTGACCGGGTTAAGCGTAAGTTGCGCCAATTACGCAGGGACAACCGTTGAGTTTGTTGCTGGCAAAGCCAGGATAAACGACAGGGAAGTGGTCCTGGTGGATGTGCCCGGTACCTATACCCTCAATGCCACCAATCAGGCCGAGCAGGTGGCTGTGGACATGCTCCGCGGCCGGCACAAGCCCGGCACCCAGAGTACCTGCTCCCATTGTCGCGAAGAAAGCAACGTGTGCGCCGATGACCTTGGCTCCTCTCCGGCAGCAGTCATTTGCGTGGTGGACGCCAACAACCTTGAAAGCAGTCTTTACCTTCTGTTTCAGGTACTAAGCTTCGGCCTGCCTACTGTGGTAGCCTTGAACCGGGTGGACCTGGCCAGGGATAAAAACATACACATCGACTGGGAAGGGCTTTCCCGCCACCTTGGTGTACCCATAGTGCCCATGGTGGCTGTGGAAAAAAAAGGATTTCAGGAATTAAAAAATGAAATTCAAAATGTCCTCCACCGTCCCTTTGAGCCCAGGCTGGACTGGAGCCAGGATAAACACTGGAGCATGGCCGAGAAGCTCTCCAGGGAAGTCACCACCGGCAAGCCGTCCCAGAACAGTTCCAGGAGAAGGCGCTGGGGGGAGATGCTGGTGCATCCGTGGCCGGGACTTCCCCTGGCCATAATCATCCTGGCAGTCTCTTTTGCCCTGATCATCGGCATCGGAATGCAGCTTCGACAGTTGATACTCCTGCCTTTTTTCCGGGACCTGGTAATTCCGCAGATAGTAGCCGTTGTCCAGGCCTTTGTTCCCCCCGGTACCATTCAGAACATCATGGTCGGCGAATACGGCTTTCTGGTAAAGGGTATCGAGTGGCCCTTCGCCCTGGTCATGCCTTATGTTCTGTCCTTTTACGGGGTCATGGCCGCCCTGGAGGACAGCGGATACCTGCCCCGCCTGGGGGTTCTCCTGGACGGGCTGCTCAACAGAATCGGCCTGCAGGGCTCCAGCATCATCCCACTGATGCTGGGATACGGTTGCGGCATTCCCGGCATCCTGGCTACACGTGCCCTGGCCACCGGCAAGGAACGCCTTATCATCGCCACCATGATCTGTACTGCCGTTCCCTGCATCTCCCAGACAGGGGCTTTCATCGCCATGCTGGCCGAAAGATCCGTAAGCGTTGTAGTGGCCGTATTCGGGCTGTCCTTTCTGGCCCTGATCCTGGCCGGACTCATAATGGACAAGGCCCTCAAAGGACCCAGGCCCTTGACCATCATGGAAATACCAGAACTTCTGCCCCCCCGCAGGGATGTACTGGTCAAGAAAATCTGGATAAGATTCAAGCGCTACGTCACAGATGGAGCCCTGCCCATGGTGGTGGCCGTGGGCATTGCCGCAGTACTCTACGAAACCGGCATCATGGCTGCTGCAGGACGTTTTCTCAGCCCACTGGTGGAACACTGGCTTCTTTTGCCCCAGGAAGCATCCGTGCCTTTGATTCTGGGCATAATGCGCCGGGAACTGGCAGTACTTCCCCTCATCGAGATGGATCTGACCACCCTGCAGCTTTTCGTCGGGGCCACTGTAGGGCTTTTCTACGTGCCCTGCATAGCAATCGTGGCCATACTGGCCAGAGAATTCAGCATTAAAACCGCATTCTTTATGCTTATAGCCACCAGTGCTACGGCTTTCATTATAGGCGGCATCTTTGCCCGCATGGAATTTCTGGCCTGGATTTTCGGCTGATTTCTCCTTAGACGCAATATCAGCATTTCATTGTCCCCGCTCTAACGGCCCTACCCCATCTAATGCGTAAAAGTTCAAAGGCATGCAAGGTATAAAAGAGGGTACTTCAACCGACAACCGGAAGATACAGGGATGTCAACCCCCTGTAAGTTACTTTCTCAGATCAAATCCGGAAAGGACTCTTTTCTGAAGATCGTGCTTATAGCAGGCATCAAAGCAGAGATGATAACTAATTATGGTTGACAGTCTTTTAATACTTCTCTTAATATCCGCTCCAGATATAATAAAGCTCGACAACTTCCAGCATAAACAAGGAGACGAAGATGCCAAACTCAGTAACAGACAACAACTTTGAGGAAGAGGTCCTGAAATGCGAACTGCCGGTTCTGGTCGACTTCTGGGCCCCATGGTGCGGACCCTGCAGAGCCATCGGCCCTGTGGTTGAAGAGCTGGCCCAGGAATATACCGGCCGCCTCAAGGTGCTCAAGATGAACGTGGACGAAAACCCCAGCACTCCAGGCAAGTACGGCATCCGGGCCATCCCCACTCTCATCCTGTATAAGGGCGGAGACGTCATGGAACAGGTTACCGGTGCGGTATCTAAAGCCAACCTGAAGCAGATGATAGACAAGGCCGTGTAGCTCCATGAAAGAATACGAAAGCGTGATCATAGGTGGAGGGCCTGCGGGTATTACGGCAGCCCTCTACCTGTTGAGGGCGGGCATTCAGGTGGCCTGGGGGGAAAAGCTCTCACCGGGGGGCCAGGTCCTTCTCACCGAAAATATAGAAAATTATCCCGGATTTCCGCAGGGGGTGAAAGGATTTGAACTCGTGGATCTCTTTACCGAACACCTCGAAGGCTTCGAATATGATAAACTTAGGGATGAAGCCCTGGGGATTAAAGCCTCGGACGGGAAATTCGAAATAGAACTTTCCCAGGAAAGCATCAGCTCCAGAAGCGTAATAATAAGTACCGGGGCCGACTGGAAAAAACTGGGGGTACCCGGAGAAGGCAAGTTCAACGGCAAAGGCATATCCTACTGCGCCCTGTGTGACGGCAATTTCTTCAAAGATCAGGAAGTTGCCTGTATAGGCGGTGGAGATACAGCCCTGGAAGAATCCCTCTACCTGACCAAACTGGTGAAAAAAGTACACCTCATCCACCGCAGAGACGCTTTCAGAGGATCCAAGATATACCAGGACAAGGTGTTGAACAACCCCAAGATAAATATCCTTTACAATACAGTGGTTCGTGAATTTACAGGGGACAAGGATCTGGAGAATGTTAAGCTTCTGAACGTACAGACTGGTGAAGAATCGGATCTCAACGTTCAGGGAGCATTCGTGTTTATAGGCCTGATCCCGGCATTACCCACTCTGCCCCAGGAGGTGGAGACCGATGAGCAGGGATTCATCATAACTGATACCGAGATGAGCACCAGCATTCCGGGACTGTATGCAGCCGGGGACATCCGCTCCAAACTATGCCGCCAGATCACCACTGCGGTGGGTGAAGGAGCAACAGCAGCCCACAATGTACAGGTCTACCTGGAAAAAACAGGTTAGCCTCAAAAAAATCCGACAGTCTACCTTTTTAATCAATAGACAGACATGAGAATCCAAAACCTGCTTTTATCAATCATTCTTGCCGCCTCACTAACGGCTCTGCCCGGCTGTGCCTGGTTTCAAAGAGGTCCCGAACCCCTGGAGGACACCCCGCAGGAACTGGCTCAGGCCGGTGTGGATGCCATGGAGCAGGAACGCTACAGAAAAGCCATTGAGTATTTTTCCGACCTGCGGGATCGCTTTCCCTTCAGCCCCCATACCCCGACGGCCGAAGTAGCCCTTGGCGATGCTTACATGAAGTCCGGCAACTATGACGCAGCCATCACCGTGTTCACCGAATTCGCCGAGATGAATCCCCGTCACGAATACATACCCTATGTACTTTTCAGGACAGGCCTGGCCCACTACAACAAGTTTACCTCCATAGACCGCCCGCAGCGCAATATGCAGGAAGCACTGGAATATTTCAGGCGTGTGACCCAGGTTTACCCCGAGACCGAATATGCGGAATACTCCAGGTATTACAAGGTGCAATGCCGTAAAAAGATGGCTGAACATGAACTGTACATAGCCGATTTTTACTGGCGCACCAAGCGCTATGGATCGGCCTATGAGCGCTACAGATATGTCATGGAAAATTTCCAAGACCTGCCGGAATACGTTGAATACGCAGGTGAAAGGGCCAAACAAAGTTACTACAAGCACCAGGAACACGTTTCCAAACACAAGAGAGCCACTGAAGAAGGTTCCTGGCGGGACTGGCTTGACTGGCTGTAAAATGGATTCTAGGATTTTGGATTGGTGGATCTCTTTACAAAAAATTTCCTGGCTGGATGAGATGAACACGGGCTATGCCAGAACAATAGAGTTGACAGTTATCTGAAACTTTAACATCCCGCCTGGACACACCAGACCAGATTTCTGAGACAACCAGTAACAGAAAACAATTTATTTTTCTTACAGGATCCCAAGAAGTAAAAAAGGGCGAGTAGATCTCGCCCTTTTTTCGTTGTGGGAATCCTTAGTCAATCCTGACTTCCAGCCTGTCCCCAGGCCGGATGACCTGACCCCTGGAGATATTGTTCCAGTTCTGCAGGTCCCTGGTGTTCACCCCGAACCTGCTGGCAATTCCCGAAAGGGTATCTCCACTGCGCACTTCATAGGTGGTAACGCTGCTGCTGCCGGGAATCTCGAGCTTCTGTCCTGGACGGATGGTGTTGCCCCTCAGGTCATTGGCACTTCTAAGGTCATCCATGCCCACGTTGAACTTCCGGGAAATTTTCCAGAGAGTATCCCCGCTGTTAACGCTGTATGTGGTCTGTACCCTGGAGCCATCACCTCCTCCGGACTGGGTATGACCCGGGATATATAGCTTCTGACCGGGACGGATGGTGTTGCCGCCGAGACCATTGGCCGCGATAAGTGTCTGCATCTCCACATTAAATTTGCGGGAAATGTCCCAGAGGGTATCTCCGCTTTGAACTTCGTAATTTCCCCTGCGCTGGGCATAATCCTGTGTGGAAGTCTCGGCATGGGTGGAGCCACTGGCAGGTACGAATACATACTGACCTGGACGCAGCATGTCCGATGTGGTGTTGTTCATCTGCTTCAGCACTGAAACAGGCACACCGAATCGGTTGGAAATCCGCCACCATGAATCTCCACTACTAACCTGGTATCTATGATAGCCGGCATGCTGCTCCGCATCGGGACTGTCCAGGAATTCCACTGCTGCCTGGGCCCTTGTGTCCGGCAGCATAATCTTGGTCCTGGAATCCGAAGGGCTTACATCCCTGCGAAAGGCCGGATTATATTTCTTGAATTCATCCAGCTCCATGCCGGATGCTCTGGAGAGGGCCACCAGGTCTGTTCCAGGGGGAATCTCCAGCTCCCTGTAGTCCGGAGCCCTTTCCCAGTCTATTGGATCAAAGCCCAGCTCTTCCAGGTTGCGCAGAATCTTTAGAATGGCCAGAAACTTGGGCACATAGTTCCTGGTTTCCATGGCCAGGTAAGGTCCATTGATGAGATCAAAATAATTTTCATGCCCGCTTCGCTGCATGGCCCGACCTACTCTGCCCTCCCCGGCGTTGTAGGCGGCCAGGGCTAAATACCAGCACTCGAATTCGTCATAGAGCCTGGCCAGATAATCTGCCGCAGCATAGGTGGAGAGAAACGGATTCCTGCGTTCGTCCAGCCACCAGTCCACCCTGAGGTCATACATCCTGCCGGTGCCGGGCATGAACTGCCATAACCCTGCTGCCCCGGCCCTGGAGTAGGCCCTGGGGTTAAAACCGCTTTCGGCAAAAGGAAGGTAGATAAGATCCTCAGGCAGACCTCTTTCTTTAAAAACTTCCTTTATATAGGGAAGATACATTTCCGAACGTTCGAGCCAGATCTGAAAACTGTTCCGGTGCCTTTGGGTGTAGAGCTTGAAATAATTTTCCATGGCCTGAGTTTCCCTGGCATCAAGTACGAAGTCGAACTCTATCTCGGTTTCCAGGGCCTCTTTTTCCGCTTCTGTCAGAGGTTCTCTTTCCAGCTCAGCCTTTTCCTCCGGTGTAAGATCGTCTATTTCGTCCATAAACATTTTTTCAGCGGCTTTGGCCTCGGGAGATATCCTGTCCCGATGCACCTCAAATTCCGGATGTGACAGATCCCTTACCTGCTCAATTGTTTTGGGTTCCAGAACTGCAGAATCTTCCCTGGGTGCTGTAACGCAGGATAAAAGCAGAAACACAGCCGGAAAAATAAACATAAGACGTGCAGGCATATTCGGAACTCCTTGAGGTATTACATTTGTTCAGTTGACGCTTTCATAATTCATAAAATGTCAAACATTTCATATTCTAGCGGTGATCCGAAGGAATGTTTCAAGCAAACTTCGTTTGTTTATTAAATTCCTTGTAGTTTGGCAATAGTTAGTTTCCATCCGGAAATTCTTTATTTCCGGATGCTGAAACTGATGGTTTTCTTTCCGGAAACGAGGAGTTTTTTCCTTTTGGCAATAAAATCAAGCAATTATGAGGAGGTGTATCTTAATACGTTGACGAATAATTTTGCAGATTGACCACGCGAGGCGGCTGGCAGGCTCAGCCAAAAGGAGAAAGAACCATTTCCCAAGAAAAACCAGTAAAATTGCAGACATCTGACTATATTTTACAGAAGCAGGTCATACTCAAATTGTTAATCAGTTACAACTTCATGATTTCGCAGATTTACATAGTTAGTCAAGCCTGCTAATCCCGCCTTCATGCACAACAACCTTGTATTGGGCAAAAAGCCGGTAATGGAGATCTTGGAAGAAAAGCCGGATCATGTTGACCTGGTTCTTATAAAAAAACCTGTTCCTCCGGGACTGGACCCGGTCCTATCCAGATGCAGACAGCTGCATGTACGCTTCAAGCTGGTCCCGGACCAGGAACTGCAGAAAATGGGGGCAGCGCGACAGGGAATCGCCGCCAGACTGCGCGCGCATACCCTCATAGACCTGGATCTGCTTCTGAAAAGTACCACGGAAGCCGAATTACCCGTGCTGCTCCTCCTGGACCAGGTCCAGGACTCAGGCAATCTGGGCACTCTGGCCCGCACCCTGGCCGCACTAGGCGGGGCGGGCATTATTATTCCCCGGGACAGAACCGCTCCCCTGGGGCCCGGAGCCATGAAAGCCTCAGCCGGCGCCCTGACCAGAATCGGGATTTCCCAGGTTACCAACCTGGCCCGCACCCTGGATCATATAGGCCGGAAAGGATTTAATATCTACGCCGCCACCATGAACCAGGGGCAAAGCGTCCTGAAACAGACTTTTGCCTTTCCCGCTGTTATGGTGTTGGGCGGCGAGGAAAAGGGCATCCGGCCCAATGTCCTCAAAAGGTGTCCCTACAAGATCCACATTCCCATGGCAGGCAGTGTGGATTCGCTGAACGTAGCCCAGGCCGGAGCCCTGATCCTGGGAAGAATGATGTCTTCGGGATAAAGAAGTAAAAAAAGGAGAGACTTAATGTATCAGGCTTACGGCGTACTGGGACTGACACTGGGGCATTCCCTGAGCCCCTTTCTGCACAACTGTGCCTTTCAGGCCGCTGACATGAAGCGGGTGTATCTCAAGTGGGAAATCCAGCCCGGGGATCTGGGCGACTTTATGAAGGCGGTGCGCATTCTGCCCTTGTCCGGGGCCAGCGTCACAATCCCCTACAAGGAGGATGTCATGAAGTATCTGGACTATGTAAGCCCGGAGGCAGCCGACATAGGTGCTGTCAATACCATATACTGGGACAAAAAAATTCTGTGCGGGGCCAACACCGACTGCAGTGGCTTTATGAGCCCCATAAAAGACATGTACCTGGATTCAGCCCTTGTCCTGGGAGCGGGAGGAGCCTCGCGGGCTGTACTCTACGGCCTGAAGCGAAGGGGAATATCCCATATATACCTGACCAGCCGCAGCGAAAAAAAAGCCCTGGCAATGGCCGGGGAATTCAACGTAAAAAGCATTCCCTGGGATGAACGTCACCGCATCAAAGCGGATCTGCTGGTGCACAGCACCCCCCTGGGTACTGCCGGGGACCTGCAGGAACTCACCCCCTGGGACAGCAGCATCTTCCCCTTCGAGATAGTCTATGACCTGGTATACAACCCCCTGCAGACAAGACTTCTGCAGCAGGCCAGAGCTCACGGAGCCCATACGTTATCAGGGCTAAGCATGTTCGTGCATCAGGCTTTGCAGCAGTTCGAGACCTGGACCGGCCAGGGTTTTGATCCGGGGTGGGCAGAGGATCTTTTGCGCAGAAAAATTACCGGGGAAATATAAGATGCCTGGAGAGGGAGTCAGACAAGTCGGACCTGTCGGACTGGTCAGACAAACCAGGCAGCCTCCAGAAAAAAACTCCATCTTTGCCCATAACCCCTAATCCTTCTTTACTCCCGCCACACCGGCCTCCAGGGCCTGTGCATTCTGCGGCAGGAGATTATGGTACCTCTCGGGAATAACCCGGGGCAGACTGTCCTTGACCGCCTGCAGGGGAACTATGCCGGTGGCCTCGATGTATGCCCCCAGGGCCACCATATTGGCCAGCCTGGGATTGCCCAGGTCATTGGCGATGTCATTGGCCTTTATTCCCCGGGTATAAAGGCTTGAGTCCGCAAGCCCGGGCTCCACCTGGGAAGCGTTGAATACTACAGTACCACCCTGTTTCACCCGGGGCTGAAACTTTTCCATGGAAGGCCGGTTCATGGCAATGAGGGTAACGGGGCTTTTGACTATGGGAGAACCCACCTCCTGATCCGAGATGACCACGGTACAGTTGGCTGTGCCGCCGCGCATTTCCGGACCGTATACAGGTATGTAAGTAACATGCAGCCCGGACTGCATGGCTGAGACAGCCAGCAGGTTGCCCATGAGCATCACCCCCTGGCCCCCGAATCCTGCGATTATTACGTCCTGATACACGCTCATTCCGCGTCTCCTGCCATGTCCTTGTGTATCCCCAGGGGAAAGCAGGGTATCATCTCATTGTCCACCCGGGCATTGGCATCCAGGGCATTCATTCGCCAGTTGGTGGGACAGGCGGCCAGAAACTCCACGAAGCTGAAGCCGAGTCTCTGTTCCTGGACCTCGAATGCCCTGCGCAGGGCTTTCTTGGCCTTTTTCAGGTTCTTTATGTTGTTCACCGCCACCCTTGCTGCAAAACTCACCCCCTGCAGCCTGGACATTATCTCGGTCATCTGCATGGGATAACCGTCAGTGTTGGACTGTCTGCCCAGGGGAGTGGTGGTGGTTTTCTGGCCCAGCATGGTTGTGGGGGCCATCTGCCCCCCG
>PWFB01000016.1 GCA_003553695.1 Desulfonatronospira sp. | reverse complement strand
TTGGCTTAGCCTGCCACGCGCCTCGCGTGGTCAATCTGCACAATTATTCGTCAACGTATTAAGATACGCCTCCTCATAATTGCTAGATTTCCTTGCCAAAAGAAAAAACTCCTCGTTTCCGGAAAGAAAACCATCTATTTCAGCATCCGGAAATAAGGAATTTCCGGATGGAAACAAATTAACGACCGTGTCAAAAACTGTTGAGCCTGTTAGAATATTGTTGACTTCTTTATGTATAATATCTCACTGATATACAATCAATTTTACATAAATGTAATAATTATTTTATTTTTGACCATTGAGTAATCTCACCCCCTTTGGTAGGGGGCTCTATCAGTCAGGCTGGTGCGGGATCCAAGTCTTCACGGCAATTTCGACATTGCCGTGAATTGCATAAAATCCCGGTTATTCATTTTATAGAATGTTCTAGCTGAAAAGAATCAAGGAGGATTATTAAGTGAAAGCTTCCAAGTCAAATGATGTTTTGGGTACTGTTAACAGGGGCAGTCCGGCCGAGTCCGGACTGTGTACACTCTGCAGGGCGGATTGCGCAGGAAAATGTGAAACCTGGCTTGCAAGCATAAAAGGCAGGGAGGTGCTCTATCCCAGGGATTACGGAAAAGTAACCGCTGGTGCGGACAACACAACTCATGTAGGAGTGTCCTACAACTCTGTGCGCATCCAGGGATACAACTACGGTTCCAGCGGTCTGCCTCAAGGCGTAAGCAACGACCCGGACAACTGCACTTTTCCCGGCGCCGACGTCACCACTTCATTTGGCAGAACAAAGAAAATACAGGCCAGGATGCCCATTATGACCGGTGCCCTGGGGTCCACCAAGATTGCGGAAAGCTACTGGGATTCCTTTGCAGTGGGCTGTTCCCTGGTAGGCGTCCCCATCGTCATCGGGGAAAATGTGGTAGGGGTGGACCGCAATTCCAGGATGGAAAACGGACGCATAGTGGACGCCCCTGAACTGGATCGCCGCATTCAGACTTATATGCGCTATTTTGACGGTCACGGGGCCGTGCTGGTTCAGTTGAACGTTGAGGACGGACGCAACCGTGTGGCTGACTATGTGGCCGACAAGTACGGTGGAGACAAGGTCCTGATAGAACTAAAGTGGGGGCAGGGGGCCAAGGATATCGGCGGAGAAATTGAGGTATTCAGCCTGGAACAGGCCCTTTTTCTCAAGAAAAGAGGTTACGTGGTGGATCCCGACCCGGAACTGAGCGAAGTGCAGGAAGCATTCCAGAGGGGCTCCATCAAGGCCTTTGCCCGGCACAGCCGCCTGGGATTTACCGATTTTGAAAAATATGAAGATATCCGCAAAAACTTCAGAAACACCGTGGAATATCTGCGAGGCCTGGGAATCAAGGGCGTAACCCTGAAGACCGGGGCTTACGGCATGGAAGCCCTGGCAATGGCAATCAAGCTGGCCGGGGAAAACAACATTGACCTGCTTACCATCGACGGGGCAGGGGGGGGAACCGGAATGAGTCCCTGGCATATGATGCAGTCCTGGGGAGTTCCGTCCATACTTCTGCACTCCAAGGCCTACGAATATACCCGGATGCTGGATGAAAAAGGTGAAAACGTACCGGATCTGTCCTTTGCCGGGGGTTTTGCCCAGGAGGACCATATCTTCAAGGCCATAGCCCTGGGAGCCCCTTACAGCAAGCTGGTCTGCATGGGCAGGGCTCTAATGATCTCCGGCTTCCTGGGAAGCAACATCCAGGGAGTTCTTCAGCCCGAGAAAAAGGAAAAAATTGGCGGTAACTGGGACAAGCTGCCCAAGACCGTATCCGATTTCGGATCATCTCCCGAGGAGATCTTTGCCGGTTACTACGATATCCAGAAAAAAGTAGGCAAGAATGAAATGGCCAACATACCCTTCGGAGCCATCGCCTTCTGGACCATGGCCGACAAACTCAAGGCCGGCCTGCAGCAGTTCATGGCCGGATCCAGGAAATTCGCCCTTTCGGAAATCGACCGGGGCGATCTGGCCGCAGGCAACCGCGAAACCGCCAGGGAAACCGGATTGCCTTTTATAACCGAGGCTCAGGAAGAAAAGGCCAGACAAATCCTTGATTCCTAACAGGCTCAGGCAGCCGGGCTTCCGGGAATTATTTGCCGGAAGCCCCGTTTTCTTTACCTTTTTCAGATGACTGCTCAGAGAGCTTTTGTCTTACCCATTCCTTTTGTTCCTGCCTGTCGCAGGTCAACCCGTCAATCTGTGCCGCCTTGAGTTCCTGCAGGATGCGGCCGAACTCAGGGCCGGGCGTAAGCCCCATCTTTTTGAGATCCTTGCCTGAAAGCTGGGGCTGAATGTCGCGCAACTGGGTAATGTAGTAGGATACGTATTTACGCAGCTCCTCCTTGTGCACCCTGGCCATGAGGAAAAGAAGTCCCTCCAGGGGCAGGGGGGTTAATATAAAATAAAGAGAGCTGAGCTTTCCATCGTCCTGATGCCAGGCGGACAGGCTGCTCATGGCCTTGTTTATCTGGGAGCGCAGGGAAAAAACATGCCTGGTTTTTTTCTGGGAAAAACTGAAGCGCTGCATGATGATGCCGGCCTGGACATCATTGATATGATTCAACAGTCCCAGTATATACAAAACCCACTTATCTATCTTTTCCTCCAGGTAAAGAAGCTGAAACCAGTTGATGACTTTTTCCGTCTCGGTCAGGATGTGCTTTACATTGGTGGTAAGCTTGAGCATGGGATGGATATGTTTCAAAAGCCCGTAGTATTCCATCCTGACCAGACAGGGCAGGGGGCTGTCCTCTTCGAAGATCATCTGCAGTTCGTGGAAGATTCTGCTCCCTGAAAGCTGATGGAAGATATTCAGCTCAAGGGCATTCTTGATGAGTTTTTCTGTCTGGGCCCCGATCCTGAAACCGAACCTCTGCTCAAAGCGAATAGCCCGGACAATTCTGGTGGGATCCTCCACAAAACTAAGAGAGTGCAGCACCCGGATCACCCTGTCCTTCAAATCCCGCTGTCCCCCGAAGAAATCCACAAGTCTGCCCATATGCCCAGGGTTTAAGTGCACCGCCAGGGCGTTGATACTGAAATCCCTGCGGTAGAGGTCCATTTTTATGGAGGACAGTTCCACCGTGGGCAGGGCAGCCGGATGCTCGTAATATTCCAGCCTGGCAGTGGCCACATCAATCTTCTGTCCGTCACCGAAGATGATCACTGCTGTCCTGAATTTCTGATGCTCTCTGATCCGGGCGTCAAGTTTATTGGCCAGGGCCCTGGCGAATTTTATCCCATCTCCTTCCACCACAAGATCCACATCCAGATTTCTGCGGCCCAGGAGAATGTCGCGCACAAAACCTCCCACGCAGTAGACCTGGTATCCCATATCCCGGGCCTGATGCCCGGCGGCCTTGAGCAGGGAGTATATCTTTTCGGGCAACCTTTCCCTGAGCATACGTCTTATGTTGCGCTCGCGCTTTTTTTCCGGGAGCAGGGATTCGGGGATTCGGGCCGGTTCGTTGATGAGATTGTTTATCAGGTCGGTCCGGGTGACCACTCCGGTAACCACGTCGTCTTCCACCACCGGGATAAGGCGCTGTCTCTGGCCGATGATGATCTCCATGACCTGGTAAATGTCATCTTCGGGAGTCAGACTGGCAACATCCGAAATCATGTACTCTTTGAGGAAAATATGGCCCAGGCCGTGGCTGATGGCCTTGTCAGCCAACTGGTGTTCCAGAATGCCCACACATTCCCCGCTGTCCCTGGCAGTGACCGGGATGGCCTTCAGTCCGAACCGGGTCATAATTTCCGAGGCCTGACTGATGCTTTTGTCTTCTTCTATGGTCACCGCCGGCCTGGACATGAGATCCTCTACCAGTATCTGGGGATTGATCTGAGAATAGAGCAGGCCGAACAACTCGTCCTTGACCTGAGTCAGGGTCTTGTGTTTGAGATTGGCCGAGGCGGCAAAAGAGTGTCCGCCGCCGCCCATGGAAGAACATATCTGCCCTACATCCACATCCGCGGTTCTGCTCCTGGCCACCAGGTGTACCCGGTCGTGCATACGGCCCAGGGCGAAAAGAACCCGGATATTTTCCATATCCAGAAGCTTGTGGGCCAGGAGGGCAAAATCGCCTACATAATGATCCAGGGAAATTTCCGTGACCACCACGTCGATCCCCTTGATCTTGTGCGTGGTGGCCGCTTCCAGCATGGAATTGAGAATGGAGACCTGTTCGGCACTCAGATCACGGGTTATCAGATCCGAGACGACATTGAGATCCATGCCCTGAGAAAGAAGCCATGACGCGGCTGAAAAGTCGTGCACCGTAGTGGATTTGAAGGTGAAGGAACCTGTGTCCTCATATACACCGAGGCCCATTATGGTGGCTTCGTCTTCGGTAAGCCGGACCTCTTTTTCCTTTAGAATTCTGGAGATGACAGAGATGGTGGAGCCCCAGGGGTGCACTTCTTCCAGGTCTCCCTGGAGATCCTCATCCGAGTCCGGGTGGTGATCATAGATATGTATACTTAAGCCCTCTTTGTCCAGGAGCTGTTCCACGTGCCTTATTCTGGACTTCTGCCTGGTATCCACCACCACCAGCAGTTGCACCGCTTCCGGATCGATGTCCTTGAAGGATTTGAAGTTGTACAGGTAGGTAGCGCTCTGGATGAAAAAATTTTTAAGATTTTTCTCCTGACTTCCGGGAAATATGAGCACTGCTTCAGGGTACATCTTGCTGGCGGCAATCATGGAAGACAGGGCATCGAAATCAGCGTTTACATGACAGGTTATTACCGTTGGTGCCTTGAGCTTATCTTGTTTCTGCATGAACCGGCTTTCCTGTATTTTTCGACCTGGGATGATAAAAGTCTTGAGCGGCCTTGAGCCTGTCGCTCTGGACGTGGGTGTATATCTCGGTGGCTGTTATATCGGAATGTCCCAGCAGTACCTGGACCGTGCGCAGGTCGGCACCGCCCTCCAGCAGATGTGTGGCAAAGGAGTGGCGCAGAGTATGCGGAGAAACTTCTTTTTTAATGCCGGCCATCAAGGCATATTTCTTGATTATTTTCCATACTCCCTGCCTGGACAGGGCCTTTCCGGAACGGTTGAGAAAAATTTTGTCTACCTTGGGGGCAAAAGAACTGCGCCAGTGCTGCAGATAATGGTCCAGCCACTGCATGCAGCTGTAATGCAGAGGTACCAGGCGTTCCCTGGCCCCCTTGCCCCATGCCCTTATTATACCTGCCTGGGGATCGAAGTCCAGGACCTTGAGGTTTATAAGCTCGGACACCCTGAGCCCGGCTGCGTAGAGGATTTCCAGCATGGTTTTGTCCCTGACTCCGAGCTTGTCCCCCGTTGGAGGTTGAGCTAATATGCTTTCCACTTCCCCAATAGAGAGTACCCGGGGAAGAAGTTTCGGCAGCTTGGGGTTTTCAAGCATTTCCGCCGGGTTGTCCTTTAAAAGCCCTTGTTCATGCAGGTATGCGTAAAAACCGCGCAGGCTGGCCATGTGCCTGGCCAGACTACGGCTCTGAAGCCCTTTGCGGCGCAGGAACATAAGATACACGAAAAGCCCCTGTTCATTTACTTCCAGGACATCCTTTCCTTTTTCCTGTAAAAAAACCAGAAAGGTGGAGAGATCTTCTGTATATGCCGCAACAGTTTGACGGGACAGCCCCTTTATGGCCAGGGCATGATCCAGAAAGGACTGTGCATGAGGATGTTTTTGGGCGAGGGTGGCCAAAAAAGGTTCACTCCGGAACATTGAAGTTCATGGGCAATAAGGCTAAGCTTACATGTCCGTGCTTGCGCCTTCAAGGGGAAATATATAGGTTTTCATTCAAAGATGCACCTGCATAAACAGGATATATTTATCAGTCTGGGGTCCAATATGGGGGATCCTACAGACAATCTTAAACAAGCCTCGGACTTAGTGCAAGCTTTGCCAGGTCTGTCTGTGGTTAAGGAGTCATCAATCTACCGCACGGAACCTCAGGGCCTGAAGGATCAGGACTGGTTCGCCAACCAGGTTCTGTGGATGCGCAGGGATAAGTCATGGCATCCCCGGACTCTGCTTGCTGAATTAAAAGAGATGGAAAAAAGACTGGGGCGTATCCCGGGACCACGAAACGGCCCCAGACTCATTGATCTGGACATGCTCCTGTTTGGAAACACGATAATGAGCGAAGAAGATCTTATTCTTCCTCATCCCGGCCTGAAGTCCAGGGCTTTCGTGCTCATCCCCCTTGTGGAAGTATGTCCCGGGCTCATTCTTCCGGATGGTTCCAAGGCAGAAAGTCTACTGCAAGGGCTTGAATTCAGGCTGGAAGGGCATAAGATATTTCAAACCTAAACTTCAACTTCAGGGATAACCGTCATGATGAAATTTATCGTAATAGCTGTTGTGCTTTTTATTTTGTACAAGCTGCTGACCAACGACCAGAAAAAGAAAAAAGATGCCCAGCTCAAGGAGAAGGAAAGGCTGGCTGCTTCCGGGATCATGGTCAAGGACCCGGTCTGCGGGACTTACGTTGACAAGGACAGCGACGTTCGCATCAAGAAGGATGGGCAGGTGTATTGCTTCTGCAGCTACGATTGCCGGGACAAATATTTGAAAAGGATAAAATCCAGTTAATCCATGCCTGATCCCTGATCCATAATCCATAAATTATAATTTCCAAAAAGGAGGTTGCCCAACACCGGCGGCCTCCTTTTTTTACCCTGCATTATTGTCCCATAATGTAAATTATGTAAACTTTTAATATATTAAAAAAGGAATAAAATGAATAAAATCAACATCTTGAATCGCCTGATAATTTGCAGGAATATTCTGATAGTCATGACCTGAAAAAATAAGGATGATGAGTTGAATGTTGACCTGACTCCTGGCAAAGCTATAAAAGATGTGACTGCAAAAAGTCATTTTTGCAGTCACAGACGTCAGAGATCAGATGTCAGATATCAGTTTTCGACTTTTTGCAGGTGCATCATAAAATATTCGAAGTTGTGGCAGAGGCGGAAAAGATCCTCTCCTCTGAAAGAAGACCCAGCTTATGTTTAAGCTTCAAGGACTCTCGCGTGATTTCACTGGAACCTATTTTGGGGGATAATTTATACGGACGGCCATATACAACCTCGCATACAGACCACAGCCAGGGAAGCTTGAACCGGTCCCAGGACCCGGAGAACTCATGCCTGGTGCTCATTCTTACCCGTACAGGCACGATATGAGCACCTATCCTGGAAGCAAGATAGATTATCCCCGGCTTAACCTCGTGCCTGGGTCCCCGGGGGCCGTCCACGGTAAGGACGGCATCCCTTCCCGTAGTATGCATCTGACGCATTGCCGCAAGCATGGCCTTCATCCCCTGCCTGGAACTGGACCCCCGGGCCAGATTGAATCCCATGCTGTGCAGGACCCTGGCCAGGATTTCCCCGTCCCTGCTTGCACTGACCACGGCGATGATGCCTTCGTTGCGGTGCAAATAGCACAAGGGGAAGAGTTCGTTGTGGTATATGGCAAAGGCTATAGGTTTTTTTCCCCTGCGCAGTTCCTGGATTCTTTGGAAATTGATCCTTTTATAACGGATGCTCATGGACCAGCCCACGGCAAAAAAAGTCAGCAGAGGAGTCATCTTTACATAAATATTGCGCATGAAAATTATTTTAGAGGTTCAGACAGCTCAAGGCAAGATGGAATCCACGGACACCCAGAAAACATGACGGTTTAAGGGCAATGAACAATTCACAGCTCAAAGTGGGCCGCATAGACTATCTTAATATCTGGCCCCTGTTTCACACCATCAACAATAAGCTTTGTACAGATATAAGCTTTGTAAGCGGTCACCCTGCCATGCTCAACCAGGCTCTGGCACGCAAAGAGATACACGTCTCCCCTTCTTCTTCCATTGAATATCTGTACAGGGGAGAGGACTACCTGCTCCTGCCGGACTTGAGCATAAGCGCCGCGTCACAGGTGCAGAGCGTTATCTTCTGCCTGCCCTTCCCTTTTGATGAACTTGAAAAGTATGCAAAGCAAAACGGGGAGATCTTTCTTACCCGGGCCTCGGATACCTCCCGGGCATTATTGAAAATCCTCTGGCATTATCATTGGAAGCTTCCGTCTCCCCACTGGAAAATGCTGGATCCAGGCCAGGGCCTGTCTACAAAAAAACCGTTTCTGGAAATCGGGGATCATGCCCTGAGTATTTTTCTGAAGCCACATCAAAATATGCATGTCCTGGACATGGCTGGGGAATGGAACAAAATGACCGGACTGCCTTTTGTCTTTGCCCTGTGGATATTAAGACGCGATCTGCAGGGCAAGCACAGAAGCATTCTTGCCCGCCTGGCCGGGGAACTCCTGCAGGCCAGGCGGAAGATGCCGTGCAGATACCATGAACTCAGCATGCTTTATCCAGGCACAGAGTTCACCCCGGAACAGATCAGCGCCTACTGGCAAAAGATGGATTACGGGCTGAAACAGAAACATAAGGCAGCCCTGGCTGCCTTTGGCAGGTACCTTAGCGACATGGGCGAGATTTCAGGCATGCCCGCCCTGGATTTTTTTGAAGGATGAAGACGGGCTGCGTGAAAACGGGGTAAGAGAAGAATGAATCAAGCCTGTGAGCACTTGGGGAAGCTCAAAAACCGGTCTGACATTCACCCCGGGGGGTTCAGGGGGGTACCCCCCGGGTTAGAAAAAAAATGTATGCCTGAAATCAGTGAGTACTCTGTAGAGTATTGACCATTCTGTTCAGCCTGGAAATCTTGCGGGCGGCTTTTTTCCAGTGGATCACCCTTTTCTGGGCGGCTTTATCCAGGGTGGAAGCAGCCTGCTGGATTGCCCGGGAAGCCTGATCCGGATCCTGCTGGTTTACTGCCTGGTGAACAGCCTTAGTCACGTTTTTGATGCGGGTCTTTACAGCCTTGTTTCTTTCCCTGGCTTTGAGATTCTGTCTGTGTCTCTTGGCTGCGGATCTAATGTTGGGCAAAGTCAAATCCTCCTGATATTTATTGTAGTTAATTTATAATAAGCATTGACAGCCATAATGTTGACAAACATGTCTAATTAGCCCTGATGCCTGGTTAGTGTCAAGAAACAATTTGGTTAAACAACACCATTTTTCGGCAGACAAAAAATTCAGCCTGCATCCTGGCAGCTTGATGATCAGTTAAACCTGAAGGGCTGAAAAATCTGCCAGTTTCTTGAACTTAAGAGACAAAAAATTAAGAAGGCCAAGCCTGTTCTGTCTAAGTTGTTCGTCCTCGCACATAACCATGACATGGTCAAAAAAGGCATCCACGCTGGGTCTCAAGGCATCAAGCTTTTTGAACAATGAAGTAAAGTCCTCATTTTGCCAAAGGTTGTCCCAGTCGGTCATGATTTCCCTGATGGCCTGGTCCAGTTTTATTTCCGGGCCTTCCTGCAGCAGGCCGGGGTCATAGTCCTGCTTCAGGCTCACTCCGGCATCCCCGGCCTGTTTGCGGATGATATTGTCCACCCGCTTGTAGGTCAGAACCGCGGCCTCAAATTTTTTATCCAGGCTGAACTCCCTGATGGCATCAAGACGTCCCTGGGCTGCATAGATGTCTGAAAATCCGCTCTGGAGCACTGCATCCACCAGTTTTCCCTGAAAGCCCTGACCCTGCCAGTAGGCCTTGAGCCTGGCTGCAAAAAAATGCAGGATCTTTTCCAGGGCCTGTTGCGGATCCTGTTTCCACGTTGCCCCGGAATAGCTTTTAGCTGTAAAGGAAATAAGTTCTTCAATATTCACGCGCAGGCCATGGTTAATTATAATGCGGATAACCCCCAGGGCCTGTCTGCGCAGGGCATACGGATCTGCTGCCCCGGTGGGCAGCATGTCCAGGCCGAAGCAGCCCACCAGGTTATCTATTTTGTCCGCCAGAGAAACCAGGGCTCCCTCGGGAGTGGAAGGCGTATCCGAGTCCGGTCCCAGAGGCAGGTAATGTTCGTACACCGCCCTGGCCACGTTATCGTTATATCCGGCGTGGCTGGCGTAAATGCCGCCCATAATGCCCTGCAGGTCGGCAAACTCACCCACCATTTCCGAAACCAGATCCGCCTTGCAGATCAGGGCGGCCTTTTGTACATCTTTTTTATCCGCCGACTGCAGCCTGTCGCAAAGAAAGCCACAAATTCGTTCCAGACGTCTGGACTTTTCTCCCATGGAACCAAGAGGAGCCATGAAGACGACTTTTTCCAGTTTCTGCATCCACACATCGAAAGAAGCGGCCTTGTCCGAATTCCAGAAAAACCTGGCATCTTCAAGCCTGGCTTTTAAGACCCTTTCCCATCCTTTCCGGATAAGCCCCCTGCTGTCGGGCATGTTGTTGATGACCGCCACAAAATTGGGCAGAAGCCGGTCTTCATCGTCCACAACACCGAAACTTTTCTGATGGGACTCCATGCTGGTGAGAAGAACTTCCCGGGGCAGTTCCAGGTAGCCGGGATCAAACCCCCCCAGAACAGGTCCTGGGAATTCGGCCAGATTGGCATTTTCGCCGGCAAGTTTTTCGTTTTCCACCACTTTGCCCCGTATCTCCCGGGCCAGATTCGAGGCTTCCCTGGTGATTATGTCTTTTCTTTCCTGAAAGTCCAGAATCACTCCCGCACTTTCTCTGATGATGCGGAAATAATCCCTTGGATGATTCACTTTAAAAGGCCCCGGCCCGAGCACCCTGTGGCCGTAAGTCACATCGGAAGATTTTACATCGGCTATCTGAAAATCAATTACCTGCTCATCCATTTTGGCCAGGATCCACCTGATGGGACGACCAAAGGTAAACCGGTCCCACCAGCGCATTTTTTTGGGAAACCCCAGGCTGTTTACGGACTTTGTGCATAGCTGAGGAAGTATCTTCAGGGTCTGGGCACCGCCGATTGTTTTTTGTACAGCCAGGTATCGCCCCTTTTCAGTTTCCTTAATCATCAATTCCTGAACATCAACCTCCTGGGAGCGTGCAAACCCCTGTCCAGCCCTGGTGTACCCGCCCTCTTTATCCAGACCCACGGCAACCGGCGGACCGGTGATAATCTCTTCTTTGCTGGTCTGAACATCGGAAAGACTCGAAACATAAGCGCAAAGCCTTCTTGGTGTAGACCAGGTCCGGACCTCTCCGTAATCCAGCATATGATTTTCCAGTTCCCTGCCCAGAGTCTGTTTGAAATCCATGGTGAGATGTTTCAAAAAACGGGCCGGCATTTCCTCAAATCCAATTTCCAGTACAAAATCGGGCATCTAATATTTCCTCAAGTTTAACTTTAACTTTATAACCATGAAATGTAACCCGGCTAGCGGTGCATCAGGGGATGCCCCATTTCCTTGCGCTGTTCCTGGTACAGTACAGCCACCCTGGAGGCCAGGTTGCGCACCCTGCTTATGTAGCCGGTCCTTTCGGTAATGGACAGAGCTCCTCTGACCTCCAGGAGATTAAAGGTATGGGAGCATTTCAGGCAGTAATCATATGCGGGCATGACCTGTTTGTTCTCACAGAGCTTTCTGCATTCCTGTTCAAAATTATTGAAATGGCCAAGTAGCATCTCAGGGTTGCTTAGCTCAAAATTGTACCTGGAATGCTCCCTTTCCCCCTGCAAATGAATATCGCCGTAGGTTAGCTCCCTGTTCCAGGCCAGGTCAAAGACTGATTCCACCTCCTGCAGGTACATGCAGATCCTTTCCAGGCCATAGGTGAGTTCTACGCTCACGGGGTCAAGGTCTATTCCTCCTACCTGCTGAAAATAGGTAAACTGAGTTATTTCCATGCCGTTGAGCCAGACTTCCCATCCCAGACCCCAGGCCCCAAGAGTCGGTGATTCCCAGTCATCCTCCACAAAACGGATATCATGCTCCCGGGGTATGATTCCCAGGGCCTCCAGGCTCTTTAAATATATATCCTGAATATCCGGCGGAGAAGGCTTCAGTATCACCTGGAACTGGTAATAATGCTGAAGCCTGTTGGGATTTTCACCGTATCTTCCGTCCGTGGGTCTCCTGGAAGGCTCAACATAGGCGGTTTTCCACGGCTCAGGGCCTATTACCGCCAGGAAGGTGGCAGGATTGAATGTCCCGGCACCCACTTCAACATCATACGGCTGATGCAGAACACAGCCGTAATCGCTCCAAAAGCGCTGAAGATTCAACATCACATCCTGAAAATGCATTCATGTCTCCCGTTTGATATTGATAATTCTATGAAAAAAGCACACTACAGCAAAACATTGCGCACAGCGCAAGTAAGCTGCTTTCAGGGTAAAAAAAATTAACCATGAAGGGCAGGAAGTTCATAACTCCAAGAAAAAACCTTGTCCTCAATGCTTTTACCCATTTTGAGTTTGATTCGATTTGGGTAAGAATTTGCTGGTGGGACTGTGCCAGTTTTGGCAAAAATTTAGATAACTATTCACCACCTGCGGACGAAAAGCCAGGGTCCGGGGATTCGGCAAACAGGGCGTAAACTGTCTGAGCGACGTAGGCAGCGTTAATCAAAACCGTTAAACACCTAAATTAATTAAAAGTATAATATAATTGAATATTTTTTAAGTTGAAAAAGTTGAAGAGGTTTTGATTTACGCTGCCTTGGAGCGAGTTTTTACGTCCTGTTTGCCGAATTTCCGGACCACTGGAACTAATTATCATTATGGTGAACAATTACAAATTTAGTTTAGATGGTACTGGAAATAGGCATCCATTACCCGGAAACAATCGTGGAGCACCTCTGGTTCCGGCTTCCATAAGAGCCATTCCCCGGGACCTGTTGATCGCAGCCTGTCCAGAAACAAAAGGGATTCTTTTCCGGTTGCAAGAGTGCTGCTGCTGTTCCGGAGGCAGCCCGGACAGAATACGCGTCCGTCACCGATGGAAAAAAAGCCCTGCTTCATATCCTCTGTACAGCAGCCGCATCCATCACATCTGTCCAGCACCGGTTCGTAGCCATGAATAAAAGTAGCCCTGGCCTTGAAAAGAAGCGGGAAAAAAACCGGGATACAGGGATTCTTATCCATTACTTCCAGCACCTCAAGGAGCAGTGGGTATATCCGGGAAGAGTCATCCCCCTCCAGGCATATTTTCTGCACAAAACGCAGGCAGTTTACAGCCATACCCAGTTTGTCGCGCTGATTCTTGAGTTCCTGAAATCCGCTTACAAGAGTGCCTTCCTGCAGGGTCAGGTATCTTTTAGCGGAGCTGTATCCAATGGTAAATAAGACCAGATTCAGGCTGTCCAGGCATCCGCAAAAACGTCTTCTGCTGCGGCATCCCCCGAAGGCAAAACCAGTCTGTACCCCCCGGGTGGGGGAAAGAAAGCGCACCCAGAGGTCATGCTCCTTGAACCTCCCGGTGCGCAAAACCAGGACTTTTTCAGAAAAAGACATTGGCGCTGGCGAGAAAACTGTTAAGGGGTCTGGTTGAATTCCACGGTCCTGACTTCGCCGGATACCGCATTCAGATCATAGGGTTCGCCGTTAAGACTTATGCTTACCCCTCCGGCGTTGCCCAGCCTGAGACGCATGCTGCCGGTATACTCCACCTCGATACTGTCACCGGGACGTAATAAATGATCCTGTCTTTCTTCATCCGTTTCATACCTGAGCCAGGATTCTTCATGGGCCTCGATAAGCACCAGCACCGTGTCCGGGACTTCTTCTTCCTCTGTCTCTTCCGGCTCAACTGCAAAGGCATCCAGATCCATCTGTGTCACCCGGGGTTGAGGCTCATCTACCTCATCCCGGGGTAAAACATCCTCTTGCGGTACAGATTCCGGGGATGTTCCCGGTCCTTCCGGAGCCAGAGACCTGTCTTCCAGGGGGGCGCCTTCCAGGGGTTCTTCCTGGACATAATCGTATGCAGGGATTTCTTCAGCCAGTTCGGTTAGATCCTCTTGAGCGGGATCTTGCAGGAAAGAGGAGTAGAAAAGCCATCCCAAACCGACAATGATAAACAAAGCCAGGATAAGTACTGATGTTCTTAGAGTGTAGGAAAAAAACCTGGCCCTTTTTTGTTCCTTGAGGACCGTGGGCAGACCACCCAGGCTTTCACTGCTTTCTTCAGCATAGTATATCTTTGAGAATTCCTCCACCATGTTCTGCCAGTCCAGGCCAAGAAACCTTGCATAGTTCTGCATGAAGCCCCTGGCATAAACCGGGTGGGGCAACTTATCTACGTCCCCTTCTTCCAGCGCCTTTAGAAAATTAAGGCTTATTTTGGTTTCGTCCTGGACTTGTTCCAGGCTCAAACCCTTGCGATTTCTTTCTTCGTAAAGCTTTTGGCCAAGCTCTTGCATTTTCATAGTTTCTCCCAAGGGATGCCGGGCTAGTAGCGAATATCAATTACCGCCCTGTCCCTCAATCCCTGGATATATTCATCAAATCTTTTTTCCAGCTTCTCATCAAACAGCTCGTCGCGAATCTTGTCTTCCACCTCTTCCACGGGCACTGCTCCCTCATCCTGTATCTCCTCGATACGAAGCAATACGCCTTGACCCTGCATGGCAAAAGGCTCACTGACATCTCCCTCCTGCATGTCCTTGAGGGCTTCCCTCCATTCAGGACTCATTCTGTCCCAGCGCACCATTCCAATATCCCCCCCTTGCGATGCTGCCGGCCCCTGAGAATATTTTTCCGCTGCTTCCCTGAACTGATATTCACCGTTTCTGATTTTCTCCAGCAAGCTTTCCGCTTCTTCAACCCCGGGAACCACCAGAACCTTCAGGTGAACCCTCTTTTCCTTTTTAAAATCCTGTATATTGTCCTCGTAATACTGTTTGATCTGGTCCCTGGTAACCAGGGTTTTTCTCTGGACCATGATATTCATGACCCTTTGTCTGAGCATGGAGTCCCGGATCTGCTTCTTGTAATCATCCATGCTGAGCCCCTGAACATGCAGGTGCTGCTCCAACTCTTCCTGGCTCATGTTGTTATTTTGCTTTACTCTTTCAATATGTTCCTGAATTTCCCGGCTCCTGACCTCGATCTGATACCTTTCAGCTTCCTGGCGCATGAGTATATCATTTATCATCTGCTCCAGGACATGTTTTCTGGTTTCTTCCTGTTGCGCCGGGGGCAGTTTATCTAGGGAGATATCCTCGAAGAGACCCAGAAACATCTCCACCCTTTTTTCCAGATCAAAAAGAGTGATGCTTTCCCCATTTACATGCGCAACTATCCTGTTCACGGAGGAAGCTTCAGCCGGCTTAAAGGAAAAAAAGATTAAGAAAAAAGCTGCAATCAGGACCAGTGTCCTGCTGAAAAGCGGATGCATGGCAAATAAAGACGAATTATTGTTCTTTTTCATATCTTACCGATTATTATGTCGTTGCAAAACCATTTTGAAACTGGTCTTGATTTTAATTGAAAATTCACCGGCTAATCGGCGCTTAAAGAGACTTCCAGAAGCTTGGCATTGATCTCAATTTTTGACTGATCAACGCTTGCTTCCAGCCATTCGTAAAAAACCTGACGCAGCTTTTCCTGCATCAGATTTTCTTCAATGACGCTGTACACTTGGTAAGGCTTCAAAAGCTTGCTGTCCTTACGCTCCAGGACCATTACCCAGTGATAAAGACCCTGCCGGCTTCTACTGACCTGGCTTTTTTCATTTTCCTGCAGGCTGGTCAATTCATCCTGCAACTCCATGGGCAGCCTGTCCACGCGCATTTCATACTCCCCTACATTGATGCGGGGATATTTTTCCCGGATCAGGGATATGTCTTCGTTGGCCTGGAAGCCCTCAAGCACCTCCTTCAACTTGCCCTCTTCCTGAGAGGAAAAGTGCAGAAAGACAATACGTTCCGGGATATAAAAATCCTCAATGTGTTTATGATAGTATGCCATGACCTCTTTAGCATCAAGGCTGATTTTGGGACTTAATATTTCCTTTTTGAACTTGTCCCACATAAGGTTCTGCACGACCCGGGTTCTCCAGAAATCCAGGTCTATATGCTCCTGGATAAGAACCTCTTCAAAACCTCCGTCGGGGTAGTCCTGCCTGATCTCCTGTTCTTTTTTTTCCAATTCTCCGGGATCAACTGCATGTCCCGAAGAATTGAGTTCCTGTTCTATCAGCTTCTGGACTATCTGGTCCAGCAGCACTTTTCCATAGGAGGATTTGATTTGCTGCAAGTCAGGGGGCATCCTGCCGGACCAATGGAAATAATCGGCATCCTGGGCGGATTCTACTTCATCCAGGTATATGGGCTGGCCATTTACCCTGGCCAGCACCCCTTCATGGGACGAGTCCTGGGTACAGCCCAGAACCAGAAGAGCCCAGAAAAAAACAGTGGTTACATACAATGTGCAGCGCATACTTAAGAAGATAATTTTCTCATAAGTTAAGATGGTTGGTCAAATCCTGAATAATACCCTGCAATTCATGGAGGAACTTTAAAATACTTAAATCCCGGTCAAGGCGGATTTCGAGCCTGGATGGCGGCAACAGCCTGGCAATGTTGCTGTTTTTTTCTATCCACTGCACCAGTTTTTCCGGATCAAGCTCCCTTGCTTCTTCGGCCCACTCAATGCAGAGCCTGTTCTGCATAAAGTCGGCCCTGGCCGGGCCCAGAGTTCTCAGGGCGTGCTTTATCTTTAGCACATTAATAAAATTCTGCAACTCCTCCGGGAGTTTTCCAAACATATCCTTAAGTTCTTGGGAAAATTGGTCAAAATCCTGCTCACCAGCTCCTCCGGAAAGGATGCGGTAATATTTCAACCTCTCTGCAGGGTCGGGAATATAATCCTCGGGGATATAGGCTGAAAAACCAATATTGATTTCCGGCTCCCTGGTTACGGAATCCTTATCGCCCTTGATTCTGCCCACTTCTTCCTGCATCATCTCCAGAAAAAGATCCAGGCCCACTTTGCCGATCTGCCCCGACTGTACTTCCCCCAGTATATTCCCTGCCCCTCTTAGCCTCAAATCTTCCATGGCCACCTGAAAACCTGCACCAAGATAATCCATGTCCAGTATGATCTGCATGCGTTTCCTGGACTTTTCCCCCAGCTCCCGGACAGAAGGGACAACAAAATAGGCGTAAGCCTGCTCCCGGGACCTGCCTACCCTGCCCCTCAACTGGTAAAGCTGCCCCAGCCCGAACATGTGAGCCTGATCAACAATTAGGGTGTTGGCCCTGGGAAAGTCCAGCCCGGACTCAATGATGGCAGTACACACAAGTATATCGATTTCATGATGCCAGAACCTGTGCATGGTCTCCTCCAGGACGCGCTCCGGCATCTGGCCGTGAGCCATGGCTACCCTGGCCTCAGGCATCAGGTTCTGGACATATTCCATGACGCTTTCCAGGCCCTGCACCCGGTTATACACCCAGAAAACCTGTCCCCGCCGCTCCAGCTCCCTTTGCAGGGCTTGCTTTAAAAATGCCCTGTCCCTTTCAATGATTGAGCTTTCCACCGGTTTTCGGTCCAGGGGAGGAGTTTCTATGACGCTCAGGGTGCGGATTCCGGATATGGACAGCTGCAGGGTTCTGGGAATGGGGGTGGCGGTCAGGGTCAAGACATCGATGTTTTGCCGGTACTGCTTGAGCTTCTCCTTGTGCCTGACCCCGAATCTTTGCTCCTCATCCAGAATCATCAGGGAAAGCCTGGGCAGAACCACATCCTGGGACAGAATCCGGTGCGTGCCTATAAGGATATCCACTTCACCCTTTCTGGCTCCCTCCAGGATAATTTTCTGCCGGTTGCGGGGAACAAAGCGGCTGAGCATGCGTACGTTTATGGAAAAATCCTGCATACGCTGCACGAAATTCTGGTAATGCTGTTCAGCCAGGACGGTTGTGGGGCATAAAAGAGCCACCTGCTTGCCGTCCTGCACCGCTCTGAAGGCAGCCCGCATGGCCACCTCGGTCTTTCCGAAGCCGACGTCACCGCAAACCAGGCGATCCATGGGTTCATTGCTCTCCATGTCCTCCATGACCTCCCTTATGGCCTGATCCTGGTCCGGGGTTTCCTGGAAACCGAAGGTATTGGCAAACTCCTGGTAAAGTTCTTCAGGGGGGCTGTAGGAGTATCCCTTGACTACCTTGCGCTGGGCATACATATCCACCAGGTCTCTGGCGATTTTTTGAATGGCCTTGCGTACCCGGTTCTTGGTTTTGCTCCAGTTGACTCCTCCCAGCTTGTCCAGAGCAGGATCAGCCCCTTCCGGCCCCTTGTATTTCTGCACCAGAGAAAACCTGTCCACCGGCACGTAAAGCTTGTCATCATTGGCATAGTAGAGCACAAGATAGTCATTGGCCTGGGTATCGGTGCTGATCCTTTCCAGTCCTCCGAACCGACCCAGCCCGTAGTCCCTGTGCACCAGCATATCCCCGGATTCAATATCCTCTATCCTGGCAATGCCCTTGAACCTGCCCGTGGTGCTGCTGCTTCTCTGCCTGGCCCCGGGCTGCATAACGTCTTCGCCAAGAACATATATATGATTCCAGGACATGTGCATGCCTGTGCCGGTACCCGCCACCACGGCGTACAATCCCCTAATGTCGGGATCATAAGAGGTCTTTAACTGGATATCCTCTTTTTGTATTACATCCAGGAACTTGTCTCTGGATTTGGGAGTATTAAAATTAAGTATTACCTGGTTAGCGGTTCTTTTCCACTCCTTCAGGGCCTGAACAAAAGCCGGCCAGGGCCTTCGGTTGTCCTGGGGTTTCCAGAAAATGTCCGAGAAGCTGCTAATCTCTTTTTCGCTCAGATCCATGCCTCTGGATTTGTGACCCATGACCAGTCTTTCAAATCCCACCTGTCTCTTGTTGTACCACATGGTCCTGGCCCGGGCTTCAGGCTGAAATACAAATTTTTCAGGCCAGCCCTGAGCCTCAGCCCATTGTTTGAGCTTCCATTCCTCTTCTTCAAGAGATGTTCTCAGGCGTGAGGTATCCACCAGAAAATAGTACGCATCCGGGGACAGAAATTGTGAAATATCTCCCGGATTGGAATAAAAAAGACCGGGGGGATAATGGTCGCCTTTTTCCTCCAGCTTCATGTCCAGCTTTTGACGCAGATCCCTGCTGATTTCTCCAGTAGACCTTAAATGATCTGCCTTCTCTCCGGCCAGCGCCACCAGATGATCTTCCATGGGACATGGGGAGACAGGCAATATCAGGCAATCATCAAGCTGACGGATGGATCTTTGAGAGACGGGATCAAAAGTACGAATGCTTTCCAGGTGATTGCCGAAGAATTCCAGGCGCAGGGGGTATGCATACCCGGGTGCATAAATATCCAGGATGTCTCCCCGCTGGGATACCTCTCCCTGAGATGTGACCATAAACTCCCTGACATAACCCCAGTCTGCAAGTTTATCCAGGATGTCTCCCGGATTTGCTTCTTCGCCGGTCATGAGGAGCAGAAAAACATCCCGGACCACATCAGGGGGAGGAAAATAATACAGAAGAGAATCAGCAGTAAGAACAACCGTCTTGTTTTTTTGTTGAAGAATTCCAAACATTGCTGTCCATATCCCCCCCCATGACTTTTTGCCGGATTGAGCCGGTGAAGGCAAAAAAAACCAGGATGACTCCCAGAATCTTTCACGGTTTATTTCAGACTGACTGAATATTTCAGCCAGTCTCATATATTGCTTCACATCGGAGTTCGGGGGAAGAACCAGCACTGTGTCACGTCCCTGTCGACGCAGGTATTCTGCTAGATAGACCTGGGTGGCAGGACCTGACTTGTGGATATGGATATGCTTGGATTGCCGGCCTGAATCCAAAATTTCTTTTTTTATGCTGGGGTCAACAAACAATCTTGGTTCCGACTGTCCATGGATATTTGAATAAAGGGGTTATGGGTTGCTTACCGGTAACTTATTAAAATTATTGTCAACATATTTTTGCCGGAGGAAATCAGGCATATTTTTCCGGTTTAAAGCGCTAAATCTTTTTTATTATTTTATCAAGTCAAAATATGTTGCCAAAAAATCAACTTGTGGTTAGTATCCATTATTAGCAAGTAAGATATATTTTTTTAAACCTAATTACGGGAGGGTTCATTCAATAATGGCCTATTTTTTACGCAATCCTGATAATTATCCTCTGGAAGAACAGGTCAAGATTCTTGGTGACGAAGAACTGCTGGACTTCTGGGAAGAAAGCCAGTTTCTGGACAAATTCACTGACGAGGAATCTTACAAAACTCCTGGACCGCGCATCAACTACGAAGAGGTAATCCTCAAGGAACTGCAGATAAGAAACTGCATGAAAATTGTTTAGATTTTGCAGGTAGCTGAAATTGATTGGCCCGCATTTTAAGTTATTCTTAAACAAGAAAAACCATCCCGGAGCTTTCCGGGATGGTTTTTTTTAAACTTATTTTTGAAATGAGTTTTAGAAGCGAGCTTCTCGTTTGGGCTTGGCCACGTTTACCTTGATGTTGCGACCGCCGATATCCTTGCCGTTAAGGGCTTCAATGGCTTCATCGGCACCGTTTTCCATTTCCACAAAACCAAATCCACGGGAACGGCCGGTTTCACGGTCCTCGATAATTTTTGCCGAGCTTACTTCACCGAATTCAGCAAAAAGGTCGCGGAGTTGGGCCTCAGTAGTGCTCCAGGGCAGATTGCCCACATACAGATTGGTCATAAAATAATGCTCCTGAAAAAGTAAAACAGGGGAAATCACCGGTCCAGGCCGCTTACGATCCGACCCGTCCACAGAAACCGATGAAAGACACAAGGCACCAATATTCCATGCCCTTTGCAAAGGCAAGCTTTTTTTGAAAAAAAATATTGCCGCAGTCAAACTCAAGGCCGTGGATACATAATGCATTTGCAGACCATGTCCCAAAAGCAGCGATCATTTTCGCGGCTTGAAAGAGCGCAGCCTAAGGCTGTTGGTTACTACGGAAACCGAGCTCACAGCCATAGCCGCTCCGGCAAGCATTGGATTTAGAATTATTCCATAAAATGGATACAGGACTCCTGCAGCCACCGGTATCAGGACTATATTATAAATAAAGGCCCAGAAAAGATTCTGCCAGATAGTCCTGGTAGTGGCCCGGGAAAGAGAGATGGCCGTGGGCACACCACGCAGGTCCCCGCTTATGAGGGTTACGCCTGCTGTTTCCATGGCTACGTCAGTGCCCGTTCCTATGGCTACGCCCACATCGGCCCGGGCAAGAGCCGGAGCATCGTTGATGCCGTCTCCCACCATAGCCACCCGCTTGCCTTCCTGTTGCAACTTGGCCACATAATCGGCCTTATCCTGGGGCAGGACTTCGGCAAAAACCCGGTCCATGTCCAGCTGTCGTCCAATGGCCCGGGCGGTGGCCTCATTGTCCCCGGTGAGCATGATGACTTCCAGACCCATCTGGCGCATGGCCTGGACTGCCTCCCTGGATGTATCCTTCAGAGGATCGGCCACTGCAATCATCCCGGCCATCTTCCCGTCCCGGGCCACATACATGGGTGTCTTGCCATCCTCGGCAAGTTCCCGGGCCTTTTCCTCCCAGGAGCCCAAAGCAACTTTATGCTGCTGCATAAGGCGTATGTTGCCGGCCAGGACTTCCCTGCCTTCCATGACAGCCTTTATTCCCTGCCCGGGGACAGCATTGAAGGTTTCAGCAGAAGCCAGAGTCAGTCCCTTTTCCCGGGCATGGCGCACAACAGCTTCTCCCAGGGGGTGCTCAGATCCCTGCTCCACCGAAGCTGCCAGCCGCAACAGGTCATTGGCTTCAATGCCCTGCTGCGGCAACAGATCTATGACCTGGGGTTCTCCCCGGGTAAGAGTGCCGGTTTTATCCAGTACAACAGTCTGCAGTCGGTGAGTAAGCTGCAATGTCTCGGCGTTCTTGATGAGAATGCCGTTTTCAGCCCCTTTGCCCATACCCACCATTATGGCCGTGGGAGTGGCCAGACCAAGGGCGCAGGGACAGGCTATGATAAGTACAGCGATAAAGGTGGTCAGAGCAAAGGTCAGCTGCGGCTCAGGCCCGTAAATGGACCAGAAGATAAAACTAACCAGCGCTACACTGAGCACTGCGGGTACAAAATAGGCCGCTATTACATCCACCAGTTTCTGAATAGGTGCCTTGGAACCCTGGGCCTGTTCCACCAGCTGGATTATTCTGGCCAGAGCCGTGTCCCGGCCGATTTTGGTGGCCCTGAACTGGAAACTTCCCACCTTGTTTATGGTTCCGCCTATTACTTCATGGCCGGGGCTCTTGGACACAGGCATGCTTTCGCCGGTGAGCATCGATTCGTCCACAGTGGATGAGCCGGATATTATCTCCCCGTCCACTGGAACCCTTTCCCCGGGGCGGACCAGGACCACATCCCCCACCTGCACTTCTTCCACTGGTATCTCCAGGTCTTCGTGGTTTCGTCTTACCCTGGCGCTGCGGGCCTGCATGCCCATAAGACGGCGAATGGCTTCGGAAGTGCGTCCCTTGGCCCGGGCCTCCATCAGCCGGCCCACAAGAATAAGGGTGGTGATGACCGTGGCTACGTCGTAATAAAGCTGATAAGGAAACCCCAGACTGGTCAGAAAGCCCGGAAAAAGGGACATGGCCGCGCTGTAAAGCCAGGCCGAGGTGGTCCCCATGGCCACCAGGACGTTCATATCCGCGGTAAAATGGCGCAGCGCCCCATATGCCCCCTGGTAAAAGCGCCATCCGGCAATAAACTGCACATAGGTGGAAAGAATCAGAAGAACATATACATTGCTTAAAAAAGCCGGCACCCAGTCCGACCACATGGGCATCATGTGCGGAATACTGCCTATCAGGACAACAGTGGTTACCGCCGCTCCGGAAACCACGTCCCTGACCAGGCGTTTCATCTGCTGTTCCCGGACTTCGCGCTCCTTGTCCTCGCTTTCTTTTTGCTCCTCGCCTGCCCGGACAACCTGGTAACCGCTTTCCTCTACTGCTTTCTGCAGGGAAACAAGGGTTTCCGGACCGCCGGTATATATAACCAGGGCACGCTCAGAGGCGAAATTCACCTCTGCCTGCAGCACTCCGGGAACATCCCTGAGGGCCTTTTCCACCCGGCGCACGCAGGATGCACAAGTCATACCCTGTATATCCAGGACTGCCTGACTCCGGTCCACGGGTTCGGCACCAAAACCCATGCCTTGTACAGCCTTTATCAGTTCTGAGTAAGAGACCCGGCCTTCCAGAAAGACAGTGGCCTTTTCCGTGGAAAGATTGACTTCAGCAGCTTTTACTCCATCAACGCTGGAAAGGGCCTTTTCCACCCGGCGTACGCAGGAGGCACAGGACATGCCGGTAATTTTGAGGATAATCGAAGGGTTGTTTTTGCTGGAGTCTTTAACGGACGAATTAGATGGTGAGTCCATCCCGGAAGTTTTTTTGTCTTCAGACATCTTTACCTCGACAAAGAGTACATATATAATAAGTTTTCATCAGTTTCAGCATCCGGAAAAAAAGAATTTCCGGATGAAAACCAGTTAAAGTTGTTTTTTCCACAGGCCAAAGCATGTACAGAAGGCATGACACTGTCACACTTGTCCCTTCAGGATAAGTATCAAATGAAAATGACACCTGGGAAAGATGATTATTATCAAATAAATTCCAGCGCTGCAATAATGGAGATGGGAGCTTGATATGGCATCACGAATTATACTAAACGCCAAGCAGATGCAGAAAACCATGGAAAGGCTTGCTTCCCAGGTGTGGGAACAGACTGCGGACACAGACAACCTGGCGCTCATGGGAATTCAGCGCCGCGGAGTCGACCTGGCCGCCAGAATGCAGAAAATGCTGGAAGAAAAGACCGGCCAGGAAATCAGGCTGGGTAAACTGGATATAAATCTTTACCGGGATGACTGGACCAAAATGACTTCAACACCGGTGATCAACAGTACAAACATACCTTTTTCCGTGGACGGAAAAACCCTGATACTGGTGGACGACGTTCTGTATACCGGACGCACCATAAGAAGCGCCCTGGACGCTTTGCTGGATTTTGGACGGCCCGGGTGCATAAAGCTCTTGGTGCTCATTGACCGCGGCCACCGGGAATTGCCCATCCATGCAGACTTTGTGGGCAAAAAAGTAAACACCTCCAAGAATGAACAGGTGGATGTGGAGCTCCGGGAAAGAGACGGCAAAGACAGGGTCCTGCTTCAGGAAAAAGGTGACTAAATGAAACGCCCTTACAGGCATAAATCCTGGCTGCCAGGAAGGGCTCTGTTGAGTTTGCCGCCCTTCCCGGATTTGTGCTTTCTTAAGACGAATCAGTCGCGGTAATCCAGGATCCCCGGACATACTTTTTCCACATCCGGAACACCGGTGAGAAGCATGGCCTGGACAAGCTCCTGGGTATACTTGTTCAGCACGAATGAGACTCCCTCCGTGCCTCCTCCAAAAGCACCGGTGATAAGCGGCCTGCCCACCAGCACGGCATCCGCGCCCAGGGCTAGAAGCTTTAAAACATCCGACCCGGAACGTACCCCGCCATCGGCAATAATGGTCATGCGTCCCCTTACGAGGTCGGCAATTTCCGGCAGGACTTCGGCAGCACCAGGGGTATGATCCAGGACCCTTCCCCCGTGATTGGAGACTACTATGGTTGAGACCCCTGCTTCCAGAGCATCCAGGGCATCGTCGATGGTCATGATTCCCTTAAGCACAAACGGAAGGTCAGTGGACTTAACCAGCTCTTTTATCTCGTGTTTGTCCTTGGGCCCCACAGCCTGACCCTTGAGGGCCATGGTCACCAGACCTGCTCCGTCAATGTCGACCCCGACAGCAATGGCTCCGGCCTCTTCGGCACTTCTGATGCGTTTTATTATCTCTTCCTGGGCCCTGGGTTTGATGATGGGTATACCCTGCCCCTGGTTGTTTTTTATAGCCTTGACGCCGCTGTCGAACATGGCCGGATCGGCTCCGTCCCCGCAAAAGCCGATACTTCCTGAGCCTATGCTTCCGGAAATGATATGATCAATAAATTCCTGCTCCGTGATCCTCCCTCCCATGTTGTAAGTGGTTCCGGTCATGGGAGCGGCCATAATGGGGCTCTTGAAATCCCTGCCCCACAGCCTGATGCCTGTATCCGGTTTCTTTACTCCGTGTAGCGCACGCATTCTCAACCGGTAGCGTGCCAGAGCTTTGAGATTGACCTTGAAGGCCTCGCCTGTGCCCATTCCGCCCATGCCAGGCACTTCACCGGCACACATGCGGCCGTCGCACACCGGACATACACGACAGTATCCCTTTAGTTTTTCCTTGGCCTCTTTGGTGATGTCATTCCAGTTCATAAAGCCTTCCTTAAATCAGTTTCTTGTTCTGTAAGACTTCCTCGAGTCTGGCCTGACTTTTCTCCTGCATGGGCACCAGGGGCAGCCTGAGTTCCAGCTGGATTTTTTTCATGAGGGCCAGGGATGTCTTAACCGGTATGGGGTTTGTCTCGAAAAACATGGCCCGGCAAAGGGGAGCCATTTCAAGGTGCAGTTTTTTGGCTTTTGCCTGGTCATTGTCCATATATGCCTTGCACAGGGAATGCATCATGTTGGGTACAATATTGGAAGTCACAGAAATTACCCCGTGTCCCCCCACAGCCATCAGAGGCAAAACAATGGAGTCTTCTCCGGAAAGCACTATAAAATCCGGCCCGCATTCTTCAATAACCGATGAAACCTGGGTCAGATTGCCGGTGGCTTCTTTGATACCTACAGCTTCGGGGATTTCCCTGAATATTCTGGCCACTGTATCCGGCAGAACATTAAGCCCGGTCCTTCCGGGAACATTATAGACAAAAAAAGGAATGGGCACTTCCCTGGCAATGGTTTTAAAGTGGGCCAGAAGACCTTCCGGAGTGGGCTTGTTGTAGTAGGGAGTAATAAGTAAAGCAGCGTCCGCACCCGCCTCCTTGGCATACCTGGTGAGATCGACGGCTTCGCTGGTACAGTTGGATCCTGCACCGGCGATTACAGGCACCCTTCCCTTGACCTGGTCCACGCAAATACTGATGGTGCGCTTATGTTCTTCATGGGACAGGGTGGCTGATTCCCCGGTGGTGCCGCAGGGAACAACACCATCGATTCCCTGTTCCAATTGCCATTCGATGAGGTTGCGATAAGCATCTTCATCCAGTTGATTGTTCTTAAATGGAGTTACCAGGGCAGTATAAGCGCCACGGAACTGCATACAGCCTCCTTTGTTTAATTTGATTCTTTTTTATACCAGGATCCGGGAAAACAAGCTTTATCAGGCATCAGGGCTGCTCAACCCGAAAGTATCCAGAAAAAGCATTCCCTGATATATGAAGTCCGCTTTGCCGGTTAAAAAAACATTATCTTCCTGCAGGTCAATATTCAGGTATTCCTGGCCGGATGTAACCACCTGGACAGAATTTGCACACAGTCCCAGGGCTGAGGCGACAACAACCGAAGCTGCAGCCCCGGTCCCGCAGGCAAAGGTTTCATCCTCGACCCCTCTTTCGTAAGTCCGCAGAAAAATATGTCCCCTGTCCTTGACCTGGATAAAGTTGACATTGGTTCCAGAAGGGGCAAAGTCCGGGTGCATCCTGATCATCCTTCCAAGTCCTGATACATTTACCTTGTGCACGTCATCGCATATGATCACGGCATGAGGGACCCCGGTATTCACCGAATGCACATTGACCGGGTCGCTGTCGTGAAAGCTTAAAAGATTGTGCAGGTGCAGGTTCTCAGCCGCAGTCAACTGTACCCGGACCCTGCCCTTGTCCTTGACCTGGGCCCTTATTGCACCCGCGTCAGTACCGAAAATCTGCTCCTTGCCGGCCAGGCCCAGCCTGTGGGCCAGCCTGGCTGCGCACCGGGCACCGTTGCCGCACATTTCCGCCCTGGAACCGTCCGCGTTGAAAAAATGCCAGTCATAATCATGGCTCTGAGTCAGGGGCTTATCCAGAAATATCATTCCATCCGCCCCTACGGCAAACCCCCTGGGGCATAAGGTCTTTGCCCAGAAGGACATTTCATCAGGGGGCAGATTCAAAACCGTATTGTCCCAAAGTATAAAATCATTTCCACTGCCCTGCATTTTGAAGAACTGTTGCATATTCGGAGATAAAGGTTTCATAAAACTCGGCTCTAAAAAATATAAAGGGGCCTGCCAGCCACCAGGATTATAGTTCGGGTATGCGGAATTTTACCAGGTTCATTTCCTCTGCGCCTGCAAAAAGTCAGTTTTTCAGGCACAGAGAACTGAAGCTTGACAACAGAATACAAAAACCAAAGTGTTGGCAGTCTTCAATTTATGCTCACTGACTGTGTTTCGATTTCTTGCAGTTGCATTATGTCTGGCGGTACCAGCTATAAGTATTTATTCAAAGAGGCAGCAACTCTTAGTCACTGCAATGATTTCTCAGCACTGACTTACTGACTTACTGAGCGGAAAAGCTCAGCTTAATTATTCAGGTACTCCTTGAGTTCTTTCCCGGCACGGAAAAAGGGGAGTCTTTTGGGGCTGACCTGAACAGCCTCTCCAGTCTTGGGATTTCTTCCCTGATAGCCTTCGTACTCTTTGATTTTAAAACTGCCAAACCCCCTGATTTCAACCCTGTCCCCGTTTTGAAGGGCCTCCTTCATGGAATCAAAAAAAATAGTAACAATTTCTGTGGCTTCTTCTAGAGGCAGATCCCTCTCTTCAGCCAGTCTCTTGATCAATTCGCTTTTGTTCATGGCTTGGCTCCTGTTTAATAATTCCCCGGAACTTAAAAATCATTATGCCTGTTCAATATAGCTATGTGCTCCATTACGCATATCTTGCCCTGTATCAGATGTGGGAATAGTCACAGATCATGAAAACAAATGAAATTATATGCTTACATTGAATAAAATCAAGAAATTTTTGGCATGTTCAGAGGTGCCTTTCATTTCAAATCACTGACATGTAATATATGCAGGTACGGGACAAAAAAGGACTTTTTGCAGATGCATCTTCAATTGTGCTTACCCGTGTCTGTACAAGAGATAGTTGCGGATCAGTTGGTCGATGTTTCCATTCAGGACACTGTCTACATCAGAGATTTCGGTATTGTTTCTGTGATCTTTAACCAGGCGGTAAGAATGAAGGGTGTAGGTGCGAATCTGGCTGCCCCAGGCTATACTGTCCTTGGCCGCATATTTTTCCTGCCTTTCATCCTCAAGCTTTTTCATCTCCTGATCATAAAGTTTGGCCTTTAAGATTTTCAGGGCAGCCTCCCGGTTTCGTCTCTGAGATCTTTCGCTCTGGCACTGAACAACGATACCCGTTGGCAGGTGGGTTATGCGGATGGCTGAACTGGTCTTGTTGACGTGCTGCCCCCCGGGGCCGCTGGCTTTAAAAACATCAACCCGCATATCCTCATCCTTGACCTCGATGTTTATATCGTCGGAAACCTGCGGATAAACATCCACTGAAGCAAAAGAGGTATGTCTGCGTCCGGAAGAGTCAAAAGGAGAAATGCGGATCAAACGATGTATGCCCCTTTCGCTTTTAAGCAGCCCATAAGCGTACTCTCCGGTAACCTGCAGGGTTACGCTTTTGACACCTGCTTCGTCTCCAGGCAGATAATCCAGGTAATCCAGCTTAAAGCCGCTGTTTTCAGCCCACCTGGTGTACATGCGCAGCAACATCTCCACCCAGTCCTGGGCTTCTGTGCCTCCTGCTCCGGGATGAATGGAAACAATGGCGGGATTGCTGTCGTCCTTGCCGCTTAATAAGGCTTCCAGTTCAACCTTTTCCAGGTGTCTTCCCAGGGTCCCCAGGCTGTCTTCCAGAGCCTGCAGTACATCCTGGGACTGATCGTTTTCAGCAAAGCCAAGCCATTCTCTGACTTCTTCCTGTAAGCTGTAGAGATTTTCGTACTTGCTGACATTTTCTTCCAGGCTGCTTTTCTCCTTGAGTACAGGGGTAAGCTTTTCAGGACTATCCCATGCACCCGGCCTGGAGAGTTCATGTTCGATTTCCTCCAGCCTTTGCTTCTGGGACTCCAGGTCAAAGCCGCCCCCAGAAAGAGGAAAAACGCTGCAGAATCTGGTCTGCACGGGCCTTTATGTCGGATAGCTGCTGAATCATGATTAACAATATCTTGTGTGTGCTGTAATGATGGTTCTGCAATATTTTTTTTCTGCAGGAGCAGATGACAGAGGACAGATGACGGATGACCCCGGTGAAACAAAGGAATTATATATCTCTCTTCAATCTATTAATACCTGTGTCAATCTGTGTAATCTGCCTGCCCCGTTGTATCTCTTCCATCCAACTGGGTTGGGTAAAAAACTCTTTTCTTATTTGGGTTGCGGGCATGGTCCGCTTTAGATAAGCCTGCATATAATCATTTTAGCAGTCACGGAAGCAGCGATTCGGGAGTCTTTGGCGGCAAAACCAGGCAAAGCAGCACTCCCGCAAAGCTTATTCCAGCCAGGGTCCAATTGATGGGCCAGTGCCAGACGTGGTAAAATGTTTTTTTATCCAGAAGCTTTACCCGTCCCTGCAGAGTTGCATCCTGAAAAAGCCTGGTACTTTCATATACCCTGCCAGAAGGATCTATAAACGCTGAAATACCGGTATTGGTGGACCTGACCACATAGCGGCCCTGTTCCACAGCCCTTAATACACTCAGATGCAGGTGCTGTCTGGGGGCTGAAGTACGGCCGAACCAGGCATCATTGGATATGTTGACAAGGACGTTTGCGCCATTTTGAACTCTGTCTCTTACCAGTCCGGAAAATATTATTTCATAACAGATGAGCATCCCCAAGGCAAGCTCTTCATTCTCCATGGGGGCAGTGGATGTGCCTGGAGAAAAATCCGTGGGACCGGCCACCAGGCGATCCAGGAAGAAGAGGTGATCGGACCAGGGGATATACTCTCCAAATGGAACCAGACGTTCCTTGTCGTAATGATCTTTTATCACCCCCCTCCTGGAGACCCAGAAAGCCCTGTTGTGCAGCCTGTAGCTTACCCCGTCGTCCTGCATTTCATAGGCTGGAGCTCCGGTGATAAGATCAATGTCCTGCTTCTGGGCAAAATTCATGACCATGAAGCTCATGCGGCTTTGTTCCTGCAAATAGAAAGGCATGGCCGTCTCAGGCCAGATCACGAGGTCCGCCTTTTCCTCCCCGAGGGCCTGACGGGTCAGCTCCTTGTACTTTTCAACGGTTTTCATCTGGATCTCTTCTTCCCATTTGACATCCTGGTCCAGGTTGCCCTGAACAATCAGGACATTTAATGACGGGGCGTCATAATCTTCATCCTGCAGGAAAAAACCGTATCCCAGCACAAAAACAAGCAGAACCAAGGCCGCGAGCACAGGAAGCTTTCGGCCATAATAGAGCCACAGGACTGCGCAAGCCAGCACCATGGCCAGTCCGTAGCTTCCTACCATGGAAACCACCTGGATGGATTCCGGCCAGACACTGAAAGCCTGGGCAGCTATCAACCAGGGAAACCCGGTAAGTACGTACTCCCTGGCGAATTCCAGCGATGCCCAGACAGCCCCGCCGAAAATACCCAGAGCAAGCCAAGAAAAACGCCTGCTCATAATATGAACAAGAAAAACGTAAAGACTGCTGAAAAGTCCCAGGACAAACCCAAGCAGCAGCGGGACAAATACTGCCAGGGCCAGAGGAAAATGCCCGTATACATAAACTGGGACCACTATCCAGTACAGGGTCGCTGCGTAAGCCGGACCTGCCGCAAGCAAACTCCACCTTAAGGCTTCACCTTTGCTGCGGGCATTAAAGGCAATATAGTTAAGTCCAAGGAAAAATAAAAAGATAAATATAGGAATCTGCAGGACAGGGTTGGGAAAAGCCAGAAACAGGCCGGCAACACAGATAAAAAAAGAGGCCCAGAAAGAGCCTTGCCTGAAAATCATGGGAAATCTCATGTTTCCAGGGGCCTTATTATCA
Source organism: Desulfonatronospira sp. (assembly GCA_003553695.1). Taxonomy (GTDB): domain Bacteria; phylum Desulfobacterota; class Desulfovibrionia; order Desulfovibrionales; family Desulfonatronovibrionaceae; genus Desulfonatronospira. The sequence goes on along the minus strand of PWFB01000016.1, from coordinate 10,479 downwards.
ACCACTGGATGTTTTTGGTGTTGGCTTCCTGAACAATGTATTTAAAAAGCCCATCCGAGAATTCCTCGCCTTTCATGGGAACTTTTCCGGCCAGGTGACATACGTAACCTCCCACTGTCTCCACCTGCTCTGTGGGAATATTGATTCCCATCTCAGCCAGTTCGTCCAGCGATGTCCGTCCCGTCACATAATAACTCCCATCATCCATGGCCTGCACTTCCTGTGGCCGTGGCGGATCGTATTCGTCTTCAATCTCTCCCACTATCTCCTCGAGTACGTCTTCCAGGGTAACGATGCCTGAAGTGCCGCCGTATTCGTCCAGGACAACCCCAAGATGTATTTTCTCGTTCTGAAAATCCATCAGGATCTGCCTGACGTTTTTGGTTTCCGGTATAAAGTGAGGTGCGCGCATCAAAGACTTAACAGAAACATCCCTGTTCTCAAAAAAATGCTGCAGCAGGTCCTTGGCGTGGATCAAACCCACTATATGATCCTTGTTTTCTCTGTATACAGGCAACCGGGAATGCCCTGACTGCAGAATGGACTCCGCCACCCCTTTTAGGGTGTCGTTTTCTTCGGCGCATACCAGGTCGGTTCTGGGAACCATTATCTCCACGGCCTGTTTTTCATGCAGCCGCAGGATATTAAGAAGCATGCGCACTTCTTCATTCTTAATCTCTCCTTCTTGGCTGGCCTCCCGGATAACTTCTTCCAGAGGGGCATCACAACGCGAACCGAACACTCTGCGGACCATGCTCCACAGCTTACTTTCCGAAGCCTCTTCCAAATCTCTCCTCCCTGGATACGATTCTGTTCAGATGCAAACCTTCTTAACTCTATTTCAAAACGGAAAATTTTTCACGGAAAAAACTGAATAAAAATATTTCTGAACAGCCCGGGTGACAACTTCTTCCACCCTGTTTTCTGATAATGCGCAGTTTATGAAATCGTGTATAAAAAAGAGATTACGTGTCGCCGGGAAATGCTTTAATGACCCTTATGCTGCTGCTCCTTCTTTTTACCTGTTTTAAGATAAATCTGCAATGCAGAAAGAGTAGCAGGAGTTATGCCGGAAATTCGGCTTGCCTGGCCCAGTGTTTCAGGGCGGATACTGGAAAGCTTTTCAACGGCCTCCCTGGACAAACCCGACAGCCGGGTGTAATCCAGGTCATGCGGCAGCCTGGTGTCCTCCAGATGTCTGGTACGCTCAGCCATTTCATGCTGGCGGCTTATATAACCCTCAAACTTGATATCCGTCTGTACCTGCTCCATAATGGAGGGACTGTACTGGTCAAGACCGGACCACAAAGGCTTCAGGTCCTGAATGCTCAAGCCTGGCTGTCTCAGGATTTCAGCCAGAGAGGCTGACCTTTTCGGGGAATGAGCTCCAATCTGCTCCAGAATTTTTACGGTGGGCTGATCCGGGCGGATAACAATAGATTGCAGGGCATCCTTTAAATTATCAATCTGCTCCTGCTTGGCTGTAAACATCTTCCAGTACGCATCGTCCACCAGGCCTGCTTTCCTGCCCAGGGGGGTAAGTCTTGCATCAGCATTGTCCTCTCTTAAAAGCAGCCTGTACTCCGCCCTGGAGGTAAACATGCGGTAGGGTTCGCTGGTACCCCTGGTTACAAGGTCGTCCACGAGTACAGCTATGTAGGCCTGGTCTCTTCTAAGAATGAAATCAGCACCGTGTCTGCGGGCATGGATGTTCAAAACTGCCCAGAGTCCCTGGGCTGCGGCTTCTTCATACCCGGAGGTGCCGTTTATCTGTCCTGCAGAGTAAAGTCCCTGCACCGCCTTGGTCTCCAGGTGAGGTGTCAACTGAGTGGGGTGGATGTAGTCATACTCAATGGCGTAGCCGGGACGGACAATGATGGCTTTTTCCAGGCCGGGTATGGTCTGCAGCATCTTCTTCTGCACATCCAGGGGCAGGCTTGTGGAGATGCCGTTGGGATAGACCTCGTGGCTGTCCAGGCCTTCGGGTTCCACGAAGATCTGGTGTCGTTCCTTTTCCGGGAATCTGGCCACCTTGTCTTCTATGGAGGGGCAATACCTGGCCCCGGTTGCGTGAATGCGGCCCTGGAACATCGGAGAGCGCTCCAGGTTGGCGTTTATGCAGTCGTGGGTGCTGCTGCCGGTATAGGTGATATGACAGGGAAGCTGCCTGAGGGTGTCCTGTACTGCCCGGAAACTGAACCTGGGAGGAGGATCGTCCCCATGCTGCTCCTGCATGACGGAAAAATCAATGCTTTCCTTCAAAAGTCTGGGCACTGTGCCGGTTTTGAGCCGTCCGAGCTCCAGGCCCAGCTTGCGCAGGCTCCGGGAAAGCCCTGTGGATGAAGGATCGCCCAGGCGTCCCCCGGAAGAGCTCTCAAAGCCCACATGGATCTGACCCTGCAGAAATGTTCCTGTTGTCAGCAGAACTGCCGGGGAGAAAAAATCTTGGTTAAAGGCGGTGCGCACCCCCTGGACACACCCTTTTTTTAGCAGCAGGTCCCGGGCAAAAGCCTCCATGATATACAGGTGATCCAGAGAGAACAGGGTGGTCTGAGCTTTGAACAGATACCTGCTCCGATCCATCTGGGCCCGGGTGGAGCGTACTGCGGGTCCTTTACGGGTGTTCAGCCTTCTGAACTGAATACCCGACTCATCGGCCCACAGCCCCATGATCCCTCCAAGGGCGTCAATCTCCTTGACCATGTGTCCCTTGGCCAGTCCGCCAATGGCTGGATTGCAGGAAAGGTGTCCGATACGATCTATGTTATTGGTCAGAACAAGAGTTTGAAGGCCAAGCTTTGAAGCGGCATGAGCAGCTTCACAGCCTGCATGCCCGGCTCCGACAATAATCAGGTCGAAAACATCGGGAAGCGTTTTAATCATTCGCAGTTGATGGCTGAATGTGTCATCCTGGGTTTTGATATTTTTTCAGCCGGTTTCATCGTCAATGGCCATGAGAGCCATGACCTGGGCATCCTTAAGAGTACTCTGAATGCTGGAACGTTCGTTGGGCTGGTGCGCAGTGCCTGTAAGCGTGGCCCATACCACGGCGCTGTAGCCCCTGTGCCTGAGAAAAGCCGCCACGGTTCCCCCGCCTACTCCCTGAGGCCTGGGGGTTGCATGGTAAATTTTCTGAATACCCCGGGCAAGCCTCTGGACTACTTCGCTGTAAGGATCTGTATGCGGGGCTGCCTGCTGCTGATAGACCACTTCGTAATCAATATTCACCCCGTACTTATTTTCAATATCCAAGCCCAGGTTCCGGGCTTCATTGATTACGTCCTGGATTGAATAATCCGCCAGAATGCGGCAGTCCAGGTAAAATACATCCAGCCCGGGAATGGTATTAATGTTGGGTACGTTGGCCTCTTTTTTGGTGGGACAGAAAGTTGAGCCCGCCGGCCTGAAGAGTTCGTTTTTTCCGGGGAAAATTTCATGCAGCCGTTCCAGGCTGAGTATAAATGCAGCAGAGGCCGTAAGGGAGTTGATGCCTTTTTCAGGGGTGGAGGCATGACACTGCCTGCCCTGCACGGAAATCTTCAGCCAGAGCATGCTTTTTTCAGCCACTTCCATCATGGTGGAATCGCTGGTGCCGAAGTCGGGAACCAGGAAAAGATCGTCTTTTCTGAAAAGGTCCTGGCGATTATCCAGGACATAAGGCAGGCCGTAATCATTCCCGGTCTCCTCGTCGGCCACGAAAATAAGCCCAAGATTCATGTCCGGCTTTATTCCCTGCTCAATATAGGCCCTTGCTGCAAGGAGTGAGGAAACTATGCTCTGATGGTTGTCTTCCACCCCGCGGCCAATGAGCGTGTCTGTATCAACCTTGAGGGTATAGGGATCGCTTTTCCACAGGGACAAGTCGCCCGGAGGCACGATGTCCAGGTGACTGATGATCCACAGTGTTCTATTTTTATCCCGTCCGTGGATCCAGGCAGCCAGGTTGGGCCTGTACCCGCACTGCACCCGCTTATCCGGAGCATTGATTTCAATTACTTCCTCAAATCCGCATTCACGCAGGTATTTGTGTAAAAAATCTGCTTTTTCTTTTTCCCCGCCGCCTTCATTGGACGGTCCCAGAGCGGGAATGGAAACCAGATGGGACTGCAGTTGCACCACTTCATGGGCTTGATTTTCCAGATAATGAATAATCTGCTGCATGACACACCTTAGGGTCGCCATATACGCCGGAAGCTTTGTCCGGCATATATGGTTCGTTTATCTCTTTTTGGCGGCGCGTTTGGAAGCCTTGATGGGGTTGATCTTGACCTGGCCGCTTTTATCGAATGTGGCCTGCACGTGGGTGGCAAAGTTGCAGGCGTTGTGTTCCCATTTCATGGCCGGTTCAGGGTAGCTCTTGCAGTAAGTCTGCCCACCGAACTCATGAACGCGGTCGCAGCCGTTGCATTTCTCCACTATGGGATAACATTCTCCCAGCTTGTAAGAGCAGCCCCTGGCTGTCATAAAAGTGCATTCCACCCCTTTTTTAATGGTATCGCAGTGCATACTGAAAATAACCTCCATAAGCGAAATAAATTACGCGAATTTAAAGTAAAATAAGAAAAATGGCCATATCCTAAAAGATATGGCCATTATGTTAAACATAATCACATCCAGGGATCAGCAGGAAGAGCAGGAAGAGGAACACCCTCCGGCAGTGGCCTGCAGACTGGATTTTATTACAAAACCGCCTTCTGTCATATCCAGTTGAATTGGAGCAACAGTCTGCATGAGATTCTTGTCCACCAGGAATTGAAAGCCCTTTAAATCGTATACATTGTCGTTTTCTTTTTGCTCATCCAGAGCAAGTGCCAGCCTGGGGCCGCCTCAACCGGCTGCCAGATAAACCCTGATGGGGGCTTTTTCCTGGGTCTCAAAAAACTTGTCCAATTGCATTTTGGCAGTATCACTTAACTCAAACATAATATACTATGCCCTCCTTGTTTTGTAAAAAATAAAGATAGCTTTTTTAACTTTTGAAGTCAACCTTCGTAATGGCCTCCCTACCAGATAATAAAATAAGACTATCCCGGTATGTTGTCAAAAAACTTTTTTAAAAAACTTTACTGACTGCTGTGTTTGACACACGGAGGTTAATTTTTTACTCAAGCAAAAAAACGGGAGAATTTTTATGATCTTGATCAACGAGCATTACAACAAATTAACCGCTTCTTATCTGTTTGCCGATATCGCAAAACGCGTACAGAAATTTCAGGATGATAACCCGGACAAATCAATAATAAAACTGGGCATCGGAGATGTCACCCTGCCCCTTCCCGCAGCCTGTGTACAGGCCATGCACAGGGCTGTGGACGAGATGGCTGAATCCGGTTCTTTCAGAGGTTACGGCCCGGAGCAGGGCTACGATTTTCTGCGTGAAAAAATCTCCAGGCATGATTTCCAGGAGCGCGGAGCGGATATATCCCCTGAGGAGGTATTTATAAGCGATGGGGCCAAGTGCGATACTGGTAATATCCAGGAAATATTCAGTACAGACATCAAAGTGGCAGTGCCGGACCCGGTTTACCCGGTGTATGTGGATACCAACGTAATGTCCGGAAGAACCGGTATAATGCAGGATGGCCGCTATCAGGGGCTCATATATCTCGAATGCACCCCGGAAAACGGCTTCATCCCAGACCTGCCCCGGGAAAAAGCGGACCTGATATATCTGTGCTATCCCAACAACCCCACCGGTGCGGGAATTAACAGAGAAGAACTGCAGAAGTGGGTGGATTACGCCCGGGACCAAAAGGCCCTGATCCTTTTTGACGCCGCTTACGAAGCCTTTATCCGGGATGATGACATGCCCCGCAGTATTTTTGAAATTCCCGGGGCCAGAGAAGTGGCCATCGAATTCAGGAGCTTTTCCAAGACTGCCGGCTTCACCGGCACCAGGTGTGCATATACCGTGGTTTCCAAAGACTGCCGGGCCTTTGACCTCCAGGGACGGAAGGCCATGCTCCATTCCCTGTGGAACAGGCGGCACAACACCAAGTTCAACGGAGTGGCCTACCCTGTTCAGCGCGCCGCGGAAGCGGTTTACACCCCGGAAGGGCAGACCCAGGTAAATGACAATATCGACTATTACCTGGGCAACGCCGAAGTTGTCCTCAAATCCATGCAGGACCTGGGCTACAAATGCACAGGAGGAAAAAATTCCCCTTATATCTGGATCCAGAGCGGCTCGGATTCATGGAGCCTGTTTGACGATCTTTTGAACAAGGCCGGAGTGGTATGCACTCCGGGAACAGGCTTCGGCCCCTGCGGCCGGGGATTTATCCGTATCAGCGCCTTCAACAGCCGGGAAAATGTTAAGGAAGCCATGCACAGGATCAGCAAGGCCCTGTCCTGATGTCTAAAGAAGTGGGCTGAATATCTTGACCACTCCCTCGCTCATCCTTTTATATACCGGCCGTCTTGACCACCAGGCCCGGCCGACTGTAAAGGAGCTCTCTTTGTAGTCCTCCACCAGCATACTCAGCTCATAGCTGAACTGCTGGTCAAAGACTATGCTCACCAGTTCCATGTTTAGGTAGAAAGAGCGGATGTCAAAGTTGGCCGAGCCCACTATGGCCAGGGAGTGGTCCATGGCGATGATTTTGGCGTGCAGCATTCCATCCCGGAAAAGATGCACGTTACCTCCGTTATTCAGGACAACCCCGCAGTAGTAGGCGCTGGCCTGGTCCACAAGGAGATGATCGCTTCTGTCGGGGACGATTATATCCACTTGAACACCCCGGGCCGAAGCCAGCCTGAGGGCCGTAATCAGGCCCTCATTGGGAATGAAGTATGGTGAAACCACCGAGACCTTGCGCTGGGCGGAGTTGATGGCCTGGATAAGAAGGTCCTGGAACCCGTATATGGGCCTGTCCGGACCTGTGGGTACCACCTGTACAGCTGCAGTCCCCTCGCTGATGGATGGCGGATAAATATCCGGATCTTCAAGCATCTCCTGGGTTTCGTAATACCAGTCCTCAACAAACACCGATTGCAGTTGTCTGACTGTAGGACCCTGCACCCGGGTCATGACGTCATGCCATTGCCCGGCCTTCTTGTGGCCGAATTCGGGGTCCACTATATTCTGGGAGCCGGTATACCCCACCCGGCCGTCAATGACCGCCAGCTTGCGATGATTGCGAATATCCAGCCTGGCCAGACGCATTCTAAGGGGATTGGCAGGCAGGGCATTGTGTACCTGTACCCCCTGATCCTGCATCCACCGCCCCAGACTGGAAAACATGCCAGCAGATCCCACGGCATCAGCCAGAACTCTGCAGGTAACACCTCTACCTGCTGCCTCTGCCAGGGCACTGGCCACCTTTTGTCCTGTGAAGTCATCCCTGAAGATATAAAATAGAAGGTGCACATGATTTCTGGCCTGCAGTATATCCGCGGTCAGGGTATCAATGAACTCCTGAGTATCGGCGATGAGCTTCATGTGGTTGCTTCCAAGAAGCGGCAATCCTCCATGTTTCTCAGCCAGGTGCACCAGGGTCTGGTGATCCGGATTAACTTGGCACCCTTGAAAATGCGGTGTGGTCAGATAGCTGGAGTTGGTCAGATGAAAATTTTTGTGTTTTTTTATGCGCCGTGACAGCCTTGGGCGGCTCAGGCCGTGTTCTTCAAGAAGCAGGTACAGAATAAGCCCCGGCCAGGGCATCAAGAAAATGACCGCCAGCCAGGCCAGACATGTTGAGGGGTTTTCCTGGCGCATTCCGATTACCGGAATCATCCCCAGGCGAATAACCCATCCTCCAAGACTCCAGATCATGGATTCCGCCAGCATTAACTGACCTCACCTCCGTTTTAGTTCCGACACTCCAATCTACAGCTAAAAAAAAAACCATCCCGGGGGACTCCCGGGATGGTTTTTTGCAAACTATGGAAAATCCCTGTTAGAAGCGGGATTCTCTTCTGGGCTTGGCAACGTTGACCTTGATGTTGCGTCCCCCGTAATCTTTGCCGTCAAGTGCTTCAATGGCATCATCAGCACCATTTTCCATCTCCACAAAACCAAAACCACGAGAACGACCGGTTTCACGGTCCTCAATAATTTTGGCTGAACTTACCTCTCCAAATTCGGCAAAAGAATCGCGGAGTTGGGCCTCGGTTGTGCTCCAGGGCAGATTGCCCACGTACAGATTGGTCATAAAAAAAAGCTCCTAAAAAAGTAAAAGAAATAATCATCAGCCCCAGGCTACTTCCTTTCAGCCTGACAACATAGACCAATGATCAACGCAGGAACACTTATATATCTGATGACGATGATATGCAAGCTTTTTTTAAAATGTTTCTGTATTTTTTTAACTATGTAATATCAAGGTGTTAAATTTTAAGCCCATTTAACTGAATCATTTAGCGATTGTTAAGCTTTTTTTATGCCAAGGCCTTTTTTTCGGGAAAAAAGTGAAGTCTGACGCAGGAAAATCGCAGAGCCGTATTTTTTTGCCTTGTCACCAGCTACAGCATGATTTAGACTGAGAGATCAGTCTTGTTTTTTTGGCGGATGTCAAGAAAATCATGCCTATTACCGTAACCGCAAATCAAGGACATGGATGTCCGGCTGTAAAGAATCCATGGTCTTTTATTTTTGTTCAACCAAGCAAGAAGGCCCGTAAACCAGACTCGGGCCCGGGAGAAAAGTATGTCCGATAAAACACCCGGGCGGGACTTTTTAAAGGATTCCCTGAGAAAGCAAATAGACTTCTCCCAGACTGATCAGAACAAGGGCTTACCCGCACCACCCCTGCAGAAACCCTTTGACCCGAATCTTTACAGGATAGCTTTGAGCACAGACAAAGAATGGAAGGAATGTATAAAGGATCTTGGACTGGACAAGATAATTGCCAGCCGCAAAAGCAGGAGGAAATACTCGGACGAACCCCTGCAGTTCCAGGAACTTTCATTTCTGTTATGGGCAACTCAGGGCATCCGCAAAAAGAACAGCGAGTCCGCATCCTTGAGAAATGTGCCTTCAGCCGGCGCCAGGCACAGCTTTGAAACCTATATTTTCGCCCGCAATGTCCAAGGACTCGACCCGGCTCTTTATCGCTTTCTGCCTCTGGAAAATGAATTGGTTCTTTTAAAGACCGTCCCCAATATGAGCAAAGATCTGGCCCGGGCTGCTTTTGGACAGAAGTTCGTGGGCCTGGGAGCTGCTATATTTGTATGGTCCTGCATACCCTACCGCATGGAGTGGAGATATGGCCCGGCTGCCTACAGGGTAATTCTCATGGACGCAGGACATGTATGCCAGAACCTGTACCTGGCATGCGAGGCCATAGGAGCAGCCACCTGTGCTGTTGCCGCCTACGACCAGGAAGCCATGGATGAACTTACAGGTCTGGACGGACAGGATGAGTTTGTGGTTTATACAGCACCGGTGGGCAAGGCACTGACAATTCCCGACCTGATTTGAATAACGCCTGAGCTCAATAAAGACTGAACTGGACAGTCAAACTTTTTAGTACAAATTTTATGAAGACATGGCTCACTCAAATATTGATCTGCCCCGCCTGCCTGCCACTGGAAAAAGACCTGCGGCTCAAGGCTGACACTCAGTTAAATGATGATGTGTTAGACGGAAGCCTCAGCTGCCCGGAATGCCTGAACAAGTATCCCATACGGGAAGGCATCGCCATGGTGCACCCTCACCTGCAAACACTTAAAGACTCCGGGTCAAAATATGAAAATTCTTCCGTAGTCTCCTCCTACCTCTGGAGCCACTATTGCGACCTGCTTAATGACCCCGAGGGCAGCAGTGCCTACCAGGACTGGGCCGGGCTCATGCACTCAGGTACCGGGGGTTGCCTGGACATGGGCTCAGCCGTGGGCAGGTTTACCTTCGACATGGCCTCCAGGTTTGACTTTGCCCTGGGCATAGATGATTCCGTGGCCTTTATCCGGGCGGCCAGAAAACTTATGACCCGGAGAAGGATTGCAGTGGAGCTTATCCAGGAGGGTATTCTGACCCGGAAAGAAACACTGACTATACCCTTGCACTGGCAGACACAGAACGTGGAATTCATCGTGGCCGATGCCATGGCCCTGCCCTTTGCCTCGGGCGCTTTTTCCGCTCTGGCCTCCCTGAATATGGTGGATAAACTGCCCCTGCCCCTGAAGCACCTGCAGGAAGCCGGGAGACTGGCCCACAGGGAAAAGGCCCAGTTCCTGCTCTCGGACCCTTTTTCCTGGTCCAAGCAATGCGCTGAGCGGGAACACTGGCTGGGAGGCAAATCGGAGGGTGAATTTGCCGGATATGGACTGGACAACATTGCCGGATGGCTTGAACTTCCCAGGGCCAACCCCGGACCGGGATGGAACATCGAAAAAAAAGGTCACGTCTGGTGGAAAAGCCGCACCCACCGCAATCACTACGAACTTATCCGCAGCTGTTACGTCAAGGCCTTCAGGTGATGACTGCTCAGACCTGTGCGTTACAAAAAGAGAAAAGTGACTATTCAGCACCTGCGGACG